>CAZLHW010000031.1:10967-16289 GCA_964559085.1 uncultured Acidobacteriota bacterium
GCGCCCTGGTGGTGCTGGGGATTTTCTCCTACCGTGAATTATCCATCGATCTGTTCCCCAATGTGGATATGCCGGTTGTGACCGTGCAGACAATCTATCCGGGTGTCGCGCCCGAGACCGTTGAAACGGAAGTAACGAAACGCATTGAAGAAGCCATCAATCCCATTGAAGGGGTGAAACACATTTCTTCCACGACCACGGAAGGCGTATCCATGGTCATTGCCGAGTTTGAACTGGGTACGGATATCCACACCGCAGCGCAGGATGTGCGGAGCAAAGTTAGCGCCTTGCGGCGCGACTTTCCATCCGGAGTCGAAGAGCCGGTAATCGAGCGGCTGGATCCGGCGGACCTGGCCATCTTTACGCTTTCGGTCTCCTCGCCGCAACTGTCCACGAAAGAGCTGACTTCGCTTGCTGAAAAGATTATACGCAAGCGCCTGGAAACCATCGAAGGGGTGGGCTCCCTCAAAATTGTCGGCGGGCAGCGGCGGGAAATCCAGGTTTTCCTGGACCCGGAAAGGATGAAAGCCTACGGACTGACGGTGCCCGAGGTGGTTCTGGCGCTGCGTCGCGAAAATATCGAGGTCCCTGCCGGAAAGGTCCGTACGGACGCGGTCGAGGAACTGGTGCGCGTGGAAGGGAAAGTCCGCGAGCCGAGGATGTTCAAGGACCTGATTGTGAAGAACATCCGCGGCGTTCCGGTATATTTCGGCGATATTGCGCGGATCGCCGACGGGTACGAGGAGCAGCGTACGCTGGCCTTGATTAACGGGCAAAGGTCCCTGGCTCTTGAGATCCGGAAACAATCCGGCGGCAACACCGTGGATGTCGCCGAGGCCGTGAAAGCGGCGCTCCCCCGATTGAATCGGGAACTGCCGGGCCGGACGCGCCTTAGCGTGGTGCGCGATAACTCCACGTTTATTCGCGAAGCGGTGGAAGATGTTCAGCTGACCCTCATCCTTGGAGCTCTCTTCACCGTTTTTATTGTATTTCTGTTCCTCAACAGCTGGCGCAGCACCGTCATTACGGGATTGACCCTTCCCGTTTCGATCATTTCGGCCTTTATCATCATGAGGGCCCTGGGCTTCTCGCTGAATATTCTTACGCTGATGGGTCTGAGCCTGTCGGTGGGGCTGCTGATTGACGACGCGATTGTGGTGCGCGAGAACATCGTCCGGCACCTGCAATTCGGGCGCGCCCACGACGAGGCGGCGCGGGGGGCCACTTCGGAGATCGGCCTGGCGGTGATGGCAACCACTTTCTCCATTATCGCCGTTTTCGTTCCCATCGCATTTATGAAAGGGATCGTCGGCCGCTTCTTCTACGAATTCGGCATCACCATCGCCTTTGCGGTTCTCGTATCGCTGTTTGTTTCCTTCACACTCGATCCCATGCTTTCCTCCCGCTGGTACGATCCCGCCGTGGAGACAAGAATGCGCAGGAGAGGGGTGGCGCGCGCGCTGGAGGCTTTTGACAATTGGTTTCTGAATCTGCGCCATAGCTATGAAAAAGCCATCCGTTTTTCCCTCAGGCACCGCGCCTGGATACTGTTCCTGTCGCTGGCCTTCTTCCTGGGCGGGCTGCTGATATTTGACACCCTCGGAGAAGAGTTCATGCCGTCCTATGATCGCGGCGAATTTCAGCTGAGCTTTAAAACCAATCCCGGCAGCTCCATCGAGCAGACGGAGGATATTTCCAATGAGATCGTGCGCCTGATTTTGAGCAAGCCCGGCGTCGACTATGCGCTGACGACAATCGGGGCCGGTTCCACCGCGGCGCTCAACGAGGGGACTATTTACGTGAAACTTAAGCCCAGGAAAGAGCGCACTGTTTCGGATGCTGTGCTCCGCGACATTCTTAGAAAAGAACTCATCGTTTATGGGCGCGCCATTGTCAGCATTGAAGATGTGGCCGACATGGGGGATTCCAGGCCGCTGCAGCTGAGCGTTCAGGGCCCGGATATGAAGGAGCTGGACCGCATATCGGCTCTCGTCATGGACAGAATCCGGAAAATTCCAGGTGCGGTGGACATCGACAGGAGCCTGGATCCCGATAAGCCGGAAATCAAGGTCCGCATTGATCGCGTGGTGGCTTCGGACCTGGGCATCGAACTGGACTCGCTGGCGATGACGATGCGGACGCTGCTCAACGGAGAGGTCGCCACACAATTCGAAGATGCGGACGGAGACGCCTATGATGTGCGCGTGCGATTGTCCGAGCAACAGCGGCGTTCGCCCGCGGTGCTGCATACCATTGATCTTTTAAGCTCCAAAAAAGATGCCGCCGGGCGCGACATCCTGGTCCCGATGGGACAGGTGGCCTCCTTTACAAGGGCGGCAAGTTCCTCGCAGATCCGCCATTACGACCTCATGCGCGAAGTGCGTGTTTTCGCGAACACGGCCGGGCGGCCCATGGGAAATGTAGAGAAGGATATGAAAGACGCCGTCGAAGAGATGAATCTTCCCGCAGGGTATTCGGTAAAATTCACCGGAGAATCGGAGGAAATGAACGAAACCTTCGATTACATCTACGAGGCGCTGATACTGGCTGTCGTATTCATTTATCTGATACTCGCCTCTCAGTTCGGCAGCTTTACACACCCCCTCGCCATCATGTTGTCTTTGCCGCTTTCCCTGATCGGCGTCGCCGGCATCCTGGTGTTTACGCGGGATACGCTGAATATCATGTCGATGATCGGGCTGATTTTGCTTATGGGACTGGTGACCAAGAACGCCATTCTGCTGATCGATTACACGAAGAGGCTGCGGCTCGACGGGCAGGAGCGGACGGCGGCTCTGGTAGAGGCGGGCAAGACGCGATTCCGTCCGATTGTCATGACCACAATGGCCATGATATTCGGAATGCTGCCGCTCGCATTTGAAATCGGCGCGGGATCGGAAATGCGCGCTCCCATGGCGCGGGCGGTCATTGGGGGCCTGATCACGTCGACGCTGCTGACCCTGATCGCCGTGCCCGTTGTGTATTCGCTGCTGGATGATCTGGTCGGCCTGCTCTCGCGAAAAAGGCATTTGCGGGATAAAACGCCGGAATCGGTTTCCGCTTAATCGCGGTGCCGAATCAGGACGTTATGCAGCTCTTTGAATCGCCAGTTCACTGCGTGGAGAACGATGCCCAGGAATGCCAGAATCGAGGAAAGAAGCACCAGGGCCGATGCAAGGATCGCCAGGGGGAATCGCTTGACTTCGGTGAATCCGCTGCGGACATAATCGCATATCGGCGGAATTCCGGCGAGAAGCCCCAGCAGGAAAACGACAATTCCCAGGCCGCCGAAAAAAGTCAGCGGCTTAAAATTGCGGAAAAGACTGAAAATCTTCCAGAGAACGCGAATGCCGTCGGGCAGCGTGCGCAATTTGGAGACGCTCCCTTTAGGCCTGCCCCTGTAGGGAACCGGAATTTCCACCAGCTTTAAGTGGTAGTAGAGCATCTGAACCGTGAGTTCCGTCTCCACCTCGAATCCGGACGAAACTACGGGAATCCGCCGTACGACCTTGCGGTTGAAAGCGCGGTAGCCGCTCATAATATCGGTCAGATTCGCGCGAAATATTTTGTTGATCAAGCCGCAAACCAGCCGGTTGCCGAAAACATGCATGGGGCGAAAACTATCGGCGCTTTTTCCCTCAAGCCGTGCGCCGACGGTCATGTCCGCTTTCCCCTTTTGAACAGGCTCGAGCAAAGCATGAACGAATTCGGCGGGATACGTATCATCGCCGTCCACCAGAACATACCAATCTGCATCCACGCCGGCCAGCATGGATTCCACAACGTATCCCTTCCCCTGCCGGGATTCCACGATAACGCAGGCTCCCAAATCTCTGGCAATCTCGGCGGTGCGGTCGGAACAGCAGTTGTCAAAAACGTAAATGGTAGAGTCCGGGAGTTGGGCGCGAAAATCCTGTATGACTTTTCCGATAGTGAGTTCCTCGTTATAGCAGGGAATAAGAATCGCGATACGCTGTCTACTGTTCATGGCACGAGCAATACTAATCATATTGCCCTCATAAGCCAAGTCCGGAATTGCTGCATCAAGTCTTCTGACCGCGACTTTCCTTTCGGGCTGCCGCCCCGCCCGATCCGAATAGAAATTATTAAATCTCTGAAGCCCGGAGGGCGGCTCGATTCGCCGGGGCTGCCTGTAATTTTTTGATGCAGTCCGATAAATACGCTATAGTCTCCCAACCAGTCAATCGAGCAAAGGGTGTGTTCCTTATGTGCGGATTCCGGTTCGATGTTGCAGGCTGCATTCTGAGCGCCCTTTTCATGGTTTCCTGCTCAAACCAATCAAGCAACTCTTCTTCAGATGACGGGAAAAAGGCGATTGCCCTGGGCGATCTTCCCGTGCAGCGGTGTTTCCTTTACATCGAGGGCGAGGATTTCCAGGCTAAATCCGGCGGAGCCTTGGATTATAAAGAGGCGGCGTATGGAAAAAAATGCCTCGGGATGCGGTGGGGCGAAAAGCAGACGGATTTCGTGGATTATACTTTGAATCTGCAAAATCCGATTGAAACGGCGCTTCTGGTCGCAAGGGTGGCAATCGAGGATTCCAAGCCCTTGCGCTACGAGATTGCGCTGAATGACAGGGTGGTGTATTCGGCCGAATGGGAACCTACCGGAGGGTACGGCTATACGGAAAAAGAATGGAGATGCTATTCCGTCCCCATCGGCAGAATCGAAAAAGGGAAAAGTTCTTTAAAAATCCGCCCGGCCCGCAATGGAGGGATAGTGAACATAGACTGCATCGCAATCGGAAGCGCAAACTAAATCAAATCATAATTTGCCCGCTTTATGCAAAGGGGTTATATTATTTCCGTCAGCTGAAACGGGCTGAAAGCAAAAACGGGTGGGTTGGCCCCGTAGATTAAAATTTTTATCTGAAGCTGGAGCCGCAACATGGGTTGGGAATATAGCGAAAAAACAAAGGAATTGTTCATGAATGCCGTTCAAGGCAAACCGGGCACGCATCTGGGAGAGATTGAAAACCCGGACGGCATTGGAGAACATGGATCCATCGTATGCGGAGACGCCATGCGCTTTACCTTCCGCGTCAAACGGCATCCTTCCGACCCGACCCAGGACATCATCACGGAAGCGAAATATCTGACTTTCGGGTGCACCTCGGCCATTGCTTCTTCCGAGGCTCTCTGCGAGATTATCGAACAGGGTCGCTACACGCCGATTGCGGCCTTAAAGATTCAGAACAGCGACATCGTGCAATTTCTTCAGGGACTACCGGAGCAGAAGATCCACTGTTCCGTCATGGGCGCCGAGGCACTGGAGGCCGCGGTTTACAACTGGGCTCAACGG
>CAZLHW010000032.1:0-1760 GCA_964559085.1 uncultured Acidobacteriota bacterium
GGAGATTCCTGCCTTTTGGGAGCACCATAGGTGGGCTTGATGCTCAAAGGGGCGATGCAGCCGTCAGCGCCCTAAAACTGCCACTTCAACCGCCTCCTCGATCTTTAACAGCGCCGCATGCTCGGCATCCGCGGCAAGACCGGACTCCAGCACCCGCTGTCGCGACTGCGCGGCCCCTGTCTTTTCATCCGCCGTCAAATAGGCCAGGACGACGTCCTCCAGCGGCATCTTCGACGCCGCTGTGAGGCGCGGCAACAGGCTGACCCCGCCGTTGTTCAGCACATAATTAACGACGGCCGTGGTGATAATTTCCCGGCGCAGCGGATGTTCGGAAAAATATTCGCTGAAATTCCGGACCAGCGGCGCCGGGAAGTAGGCCTGCAGAAAGGGAAGGGCAACCGGGTTGTCCGACAGGGAACCGCCCACCAGGCGCTCATAGGCCCACATTTTTGAATAACCCAGAAGATCCGCCAGCAAGGGGCGCGGCAATCCGCGCGCTTTTTGCGGATGCTGCAGAAGCAGTTCGCGCGGCGGCAGCTGCGCTCCCAACCGGTCGATGATGCCGTCGCGCTCCATCTTCGCCACAAGATCCAGAAATTCCTCATAACGCGCAGCACTGCGAAGGCCGTCCAGGGTGAGCGCACGGGACTGGTTTTTGTTGTCTTCAAGGACGAGGGCCGCGACCTCTCCCTCCATTTCCGCAAGCAGGCGATTGCGCGCCTCCCTGCTCGGGACGACCCCTTTTTTCACGAGAAGGTCGAGCAGGATCTTGATATTCACTTCATGGTCGGAAGTATCCACGCCTCCGGAATTGTCGATGGCATCGGTATTGATATGGCCGCCTGCCATCCAGTATTCAATGCGGGCCTGCTGCGTAAAGCCGCGGTTCCCGCCCTCGCCCACAACCCGGGCGCGCACATCGACGGCATTGACGCGCACGCGGTCATTGTTGTGATCGCCCACATCGGCATTGCTTTCCGCGGCGGCTTTGACGTAGGTGCCGATGCCGCCGTTATAGAGAAGATCCACCGGCGCCGTCAGAATGCGGCGAATCACTTCTTCGCCGCTGGCGCTCTCCGCGTCGATGCCGAGAAGCGCCTGCATCTCGGGGCTCAGCGGAATGGCGCGCGCCGATCGATCAAAGACGCCGCCGCCTTCGCTGATAGCGGAGCGGTCGTAATCCTTCCAGCTGGAACGGGGCAAGCTGAACAGCCGCTCCCGTTCCCTATAGCTCTTTTCCATGTCGGGATTCGGGTCGATAAAAATATGACGGTGGTCGAACGCGGCAACCAGCTTTATTGCGCGGCTGAGAAGCATGCCGTTGCCGAACACGTCGCCGGACATATCGCCGATTCCGACGGCGGTGAAGGGCTGCGTCTGAATATCCATGCCTAGATTTCTGAAATGGTGTTTGATGCACTCCCACGCCCCGCGCGCCGTGATGCCGATCTTCTTATGGTCGTAGCCGGTTTTCCCTCCGGATGCAAACGCATCGCCCAGCCAGTAGCCGTATTGAAGGGAAACATGGTTCGCCGTATTGGACAGGTGCGCCGTGCCTTTGTCGGCTGCAACAACAAGGTAGGGATCCTCCCCGTCGTGGCGCACAACCCCCGGCGGGTGGACAACGGCTCCATCCACAATATTGTCGGTGACATCGAGCAGTCCGGAAATAAATTCTCTGTAGCGGTTGACCAGGTAGTTATCGAGGGCCGGCGGCGCGGGGCCGTCCCCCTTGAGTACAAAGCCGCCCGAGGCGCCGC
>CAZLHW010000032.1:1770-7470 GCA_964559085.1 uncultured Acidobacteriota bacterium
TCCAGGCGGTTGGAGTGCACATAAATTTCGAACATCGGGCGGGGATCCGGCATGACATCGACTTTCCTGCTGTCAATTTTAATGGAGAGAACGGGGCGTTCGGGAATCTGGTAAAAGTTGGTGCGCAGCAGGCTCTGGAGGATATTATAGACGGCCCGCAGTACTTCATCTTCGCCAAGGCTTTTTACTTTTTCAAGGGCGGCCAGAACTTCCTGTTCAGCGGCGTTCATAGCCTCCCGCCGGTTTGCGTCATACGCCGGGTCAAAGCGTGCGGCAAAGTAGGAGAAAAGAGCCGCGGATACGGCGCTGTTGTTCAGGAGCACGCGATTAATGGTATCGGCCGTGTAATACGGGCGGATCTGCAGCAGGTAATTGCGCAGGGTGCGAAGAACTTCCACCTCGCGCCAGGAAAGGCCCACGGACAGTATCAGGCGGTTCAGCGCGTCATCGGTGGCATGTTCCTCATCCAGGCGACGCAGGGCTTCCACAAAGCGCTCTTCGGAGGTTTTCAGCGCGGCAATGCAATCCGCCGCGCCGCGGACCTCGTAGCGATAGAGATAGCACTGGCGATTCTCCGGAAGCAGGAGGGGAATGCGCATTTCATCGACGACCTCGAGGCCGAGATTTTCAAGGGTCTTCAGCGTATCGGTCAGGCCCAGGGCATGAACGGAATACAGGTGCAGCATGGCGGTTTCCGCAGAAAGAGGCACGGCGCGCACTTCAAGCCTGGCTTCAAGGTTTTCCAGATGCACCAGATCTTCGGGGACCATCTCCGGAGGCGTGACCTCTCGATAGAGGCCGCTCCGCGTTTCGGGTGTGACGTAGCGCCGAAACAGGCGGCGTCCCTCGCGTTCGCCGAACCTGGCTTCAAGTGCGCTGGAGACGCTGTCCTCCCAGCGCGCAATAAGAGGCGCGACCATGCGAAGAACTTCTTTGATCTCCTTATCCGGGGGATTCGGGTCGAAGTAGTAAAGCAGGAGATGAACCGAGCCGCAATCCGCGGAGGTATGAAAGGAAATGGGACCAAAGGCGGCGGCAAGGGCACGGGCTATATTCTGCTCCCCGCCGTAGGAATAACGCAGGCGGGAGAAGGCGACGGCGAGGGAGACATAGCCGGCGCCCTTGCGGACGCGCACGACGATGTCCTCATCGCGCACCATGAAGGCAACCGGCTCAAGCAGCGATTTTAGAGCCGCCGGCGAAGAATAGAAAAGCTCGCGCAAGGGCATGCGGCTATAGGTGGCGATCAGCTCGCGATATACATGCGATCCTTCCGGCGCCCCGATCTCGCTGAGAATTCGATGAATCTTTTCGCGCAGGATGGGTATTCTTTCGGCGCGCTGTCCGAACGTCCCGCGCGAAAAGCGGCCGAGAAGCAGGGAAGCCCCGGCAAGGTTTCCCTGCGGATCCCAATGGCGCAGCACAATGTAGTCGATCGGGTAAAGGTGATGAATGGCGGAGGCGTTTCTGCAGAAGTCCAGGCTGCCGATCTTCGAATCGCCCGGTTCCGGGCACAGGCGTGATTCAATCTCCTCAAGAAGCCCGGGAAACACGACGGGCAGCAGCTCGGGATCGTTGAAAACGCCGGTGGCGTTGTCCGTGAGGCGTTGCGGTCGGCCGTCCTGCCCGATGGAATAGCGGGCGATTCCGAGAAATACGTAGTTTTCATCAATCAGCCATGCGATGAAATCGCGGGCGGAATCGATTTCCCCGGCACCCTCCTCGCGGTCCCGCAGCTGGCGGGCGATGGTTCTCGCCAGAGACAGCATGGGTTGAAAGTCTTCAACCGCCAGGAACACGCACTTCAGGATGGAGAATATTTCATGCTGCATTCTGCGGAGCTGCTCTTTTGAATCCACCGGTTCAATCTGGAAATAGCAATAAGACTCCTTGGGGCCCTCTTCCTGCGGTTCTCCGATCCAGACGATGCGTTCCCATTGGCGTCGCACGGTGAAGACCGGGTGTATGGCGGAATAGACCCGAAGGCCGGCTTTGCTGAAATAATTCTTCAGGCTCTCAAAGATGAAGGGCGCATCGAGCGTGTGTGTGCGCACGACTGTTGTTTCAAGGGGCAATCCTGCGCCGCCTCCCATGGCGATCGCTTCCTCTTCGCATGGGTTGTAAACGGACACATGGATACCCGGCGGTCCCTTAAAAAGCTGTATAGGGGAGGGGACTTCGTGGACGACGAAATTGTAGTGGCGCAACAGGCGCTCCGCGAGCGTTTCGGGCGGAAGCAGAAACAGAATGCGATCGGAGGCTTCCGAAAGAATGACCGGTGCAAATAAAGAAATGAGATTTTTGTCCTCGGGAGGCACCTTCCGAACCAGGATATCAATGACGTGTGCCGTTATCCGGGCTCTCTTTTGCGGATCTTGGGTGATCATGGTGTTTGGCCCCCTGAGAAACGACGCGCGTTTCTCACCATAGTTTTGGGAAATGATTGGGTTTGGCTTCATGCATCATCGCATACACCGATTCAAAGATCTGGGACCGATTCGGCTTGGAAAAATAGTCGCCGTCGGATCCATAAGCCGGCCTGTGCTCTTTTGCCGTCAGAGTGCGCGGGGCGCTGTCCAGCCAGTCATAGCCGCTCTGTTCTTCCAAAACCTTCTGCATCATATAAGCGGTGGCGCCGCCGGGGCAGTCTTCGTCAAGAAACAGAATCCTGCCGGTTTTTTTGAGGGAGTTTAAAATACTGCCCTGCAGATCAAAAGGCAGCAGCGTGCGGACATCGATCAGCTCCACCTCGATGCCGACGGATTCCAGCAGGCGCGCGGCCTCAAAAGCGATGGCGCAACAGGCGCCGTAGGTTGCCAGAGTCACATCCCTCCCCGGGCGGATTATTTCGGGAATGCCCAAAGGAATCCGGAATTCCGATATGTTATCGGGCAGCAGCGCCTTCCTGCGATAGGCATTCAGGACTTCAATGCCCAGAGCGGGAGCATCCACCTCCAGGAGGGTATTGTAGAATCCGGCAGCCTGGGTTGCGTCGCGCGGGACGCAGACATAGATGCCGCGGATCAGATTGAGAATACCGGCCATCGGGGAGCCGGAGTGCCAGATGCCCTCAAGCCTGTGGCCGCGGGTGCGAATGATGACGGGTGCTTTCTGGCCCCCGCAGGTGCGCCATCGCAACGTGGCAAGATCGTCGGCCAGGGGTTCAAGGGCAAAGAGAAGATAATCGAGATATTGAATATCGGCGATGGTTTTGAAACCGCGCAAAGCCAGGCCGATGGCTTGTCCCACAATGGTCGCTTCGCGGATGCCCGTATCCATAATCCGGCGTTCGCCGTATTTGGACTGCAGGCCGGCAAATCCCTGATTGACATCGCCCAGCTTTCCGATATCTTCCCCCATCGCGACAAGGTTGGGGTAGCGCGCGAAAGCGGCGTCAAAGCAGGCATTCAGAATTTCAAAGCCGCGCTTTTCAGGCGAGGATTCCGAAAACACGGCTTTTATTTCCGGGACGCGCCGCGCCGACTCCGCGGAAGTGCTGTAAAGGTTGGAGCCGTAGCGGTCTTCATTAACCCGATCCTGGCTGCGTTTCCAGGCGGCCAGTTCCCGAGTGCAGGTCGGGTCGGCGTGCTGCAAGGCAAGGAGCGCTTCGGTTGCCAGTTCCATCAGATCGCGCCGGATCGGATATTTCAGCTGCCGCAGGGACTCGAGGATGGGATCAAGCCGGAAGGGTTCCGGGGCGGCTGCGGCCGTGCGGCCCAACAGGTCGATAAGAGCGCGGCGCTCCTGCTCCATCGGGTTCTGAAACGCGTGCCAGGCCCGGTCCCGCGCATCCAATACCGCGGCGCGCTCCTGCGATTCGATTGCGTTCAGCTCCCCGGATAGCGCAAGGTTCCGGCTGAGGAGAAATTCGCGCATTTTGCGAAGGCAATCAAACTCCCGTTCCCATTTCAGCCGTTCTGCGGACTTATAGCGCTCCTGGCTTCCGGAGGTGGAATGCCCCTGGGGTTGAGTCAGTTCGATTACATGAACAACGGCGGGTATGTGGCGGGCCCGGACAAGGGCTTCCGCCTCGAGGAAGGTGGATCGAAGCTCAAGGTAATCCCACCCTCTGGCTTTGAATAGTTCCATGCCGGGCTTGCCGTCGTTCCCGCGCCGGAACCCCTCGAGGATGCTGGAAACATCGGCTTTGGCCACCTGCAATTCGTTGGGGACGGATATGCCGTAGCCGTCGTCCCAAATGGCGAGCAGCGCGGGCGCCTGCAGAACGGCGACGGCATTAATGGATTCCCAAAACAATCCTTCGGCGCAGGAAGCGTTTCCGATGGTCCCAAAGGCGATTTCGTCGCCGTTGTTCGTGAAGGCTTTTGCGGAAGCCGCCATCTCGGGCGACAGCCGGTAGAGTTTGGAGGCAAGTGCAAGACCGACAAGGCGGGGCATTTGAGCGCTGGTTGGAGACAGATCCGCCGCCGAGTTGAAAAAAAGGGTCTGGTTTTTCCAGCTGCCGTCCGGATTCAGCAGCCGGGTGGCAAAGTGGCCCGTCATGGAACGGCCGCCGAAATAGGGCTCCGCCGCCGGATCCGCATGGCCCTACAGCTGCGCGAAATATTCCTCAAGCGTCAAGAGTCCCAGAGCAAACATGAGCGTCTGATCGCGATAGTATCCGGAGCGGAAATCGCCCTTTCGGAATGCATGCGCGAGGGCGACCTGGGCGACTTCCTTTCCATCGCCGAAAATCCCGAACTTGGCCTTGCCGGAGAAAACCTCCTGGCGTGCAATGATGCTGACCAGGCGGCTTCTATAGGCAATGCGATAGTCGTTGATCGGAGCGTCTTTGAGGTCCGGTTGACGAGTCTTTGCAGGCATCATATCGGGCAATTCCGGGGAAGAGGAACCGGTGCTTCTCGCGTTCTATTTCGACTCAGCTGCTTTGGTTATTGTAGCAGGCGCTGCGCCGCCCTTACAGGGCTTGTACGATGGGTCCGCCACCCCAGCGCTTCGTCGCGCACTAACGCGCGCGTCTCCACCCCGGGCTTCACTGCTCCGCGATTTCAGCGCGGCCCCGCACCAATATTGCGCGAATTCTCTGCCACGGCGGGGAGGGGAGACGGAATCCGTCCATGCAAGCACGGAGCAGAGCAGCCCGGGACTTGCGCCCTGGGTTCTTCAGGCGTATCTGTCAGCCCTGGAAGAGCGGGGCCGATCAAACCTTGCGAGAGGAAATTGAAATTGACAGAAGAGAATTTTGCGGGGAAAATAAGACTCCCCTCAGGCAATCCAATTGGATTGCACCCGCCGGCTCTTGCGAGGAAAACCTTGGATTCTTCCGGTTTTATTCTGATCGATTCGAGTTTTCGTCCTGTATATGCGAATCCGGAATCCATCCGGATTCTCGGGTATCCCAATTTCGGCTCCGGCGCAAGCATGGAAGCGGTGGACAGCGTCCTGGCGCAAAAAATCCTATCCTTCCTGCCGCGCGATATGAGTTTTGCGGAGAGCGATTGCGCGCTGCAATTCAGATCCGGCCGGCGGCTATACCGTTGTCGCGCCTTCGTCGTGTCCAGCCATTGGAACGGCGGCGAAAATGAAAGACGGATTGCGCTCGTACTGGAGCGGGGAATTCCGGGACGTCCGCTGGGCATACGGCAAAACAGGCTTTTTGCCGGTATGTATGAAGACCCTTTCAGCTTTGTTTCCAATCCCCGGTATTATCATCTCAGCCGCGCCAATCAGTCTGTGTTG
>CAZLHW010000032.1:7480-15167 GCA_964559085.1 uncultured Acidobacteriota bacterium
CGGGAATCGGAAAAACAGCCCTGGTTCAATACCTGAACGAACGCATGCGCCACAAGGCGCAGATTGCCGTTTTCCCCGGTTCTTTTGAAAATCTTTTCGAACTTGTGCGCTCCCTAATGGCAATTCTCGGGGTTGAAGGCATCCAAAAGAATGCGGATGCCAATCTTGAGATTTTCGAACAATGGCTATCCTCGAAGAATCAGCAGGGACACCCCGTGGTTCTCCTTTGCGATGAGGCGCAAGAACTGGATCTTCAGACAATGAAAAATCTGCATTTTCTAGCGCAGATGAAATCCGGGAGGCGGAGACTGCTGCAGATAATAATGTCGGGGCGGCACGAAATTCTCGCGACGCTCGAGAATGCCGTTGGAGACGCAGAGGACGGCGGAATCAACATTTGCAGCCGGCTGATGCCGCTGGATGTGGCGGAAGTGAGCAGTTATATCCTGCACCGCCTGAGAATCGCCGGATGCGACCGGCAGGTTTTCAGCGTGGCGGCGCTGGGGTCCATTGCCGTGTACTCTCGTGGGATTCCGCTTTATATCAACATGCTTTGCCGGCAATGCCTGTCTCTTGCCGTGAGCAGAAACCTGCGGCTGATCGAGGAGAACATGGTTGACGATGCGGCCTACGACCTGGTTCTTCGGGCGCAGCCGGCCGATGGCCTGGAGGCTTCGCCGCAGGGCGTCGTTCAACAATCCACCGTGCGCCGGCGCGACCGGCGAGGACTCCGTCTTGTGGAGAAATCCGAAGGCTGAAGAATAGGGAGCGCAAGCAGCTCCTCGATATTCCTGAGAATGCAGTCGGCGGCGGCGAGATATTCCCTCCCAAGAGTGGTCTCAATGGCGATGCAATACATTCCGGCGCGGCGCGCGGCTTCGATTCCCAGCGGGGCATTTTCAACGACAGCACACTGCATCGGATCGAGCTGCAGCTGGCGCGCGGCAACGAGGTAGGGATCCGGAAAGGGCTTGGCTCGGGGGACCTCATCTCCGGTAATGATAAAGTCAAAATGCTTCTGCTTTTCGGCATCCAGCGAATGCTGCATATTTTTCAATGCGCAGGCGGTCACAAGCGCGGTTTTAAAGCCGCGCGCTTTCAGGGCGTCGATGACATTGAAGGCGCCCGGGTAGCAGGAGACCTGTGCGATGCTGCGGTAATAGGCTCTTTTCTTTTCAATGAAGGCTTCCTGCTGCTCGGGAGGGATGCGGATGCCGGACTCTTTCATGAGGACCGGCAGAACCTCGCGGGAATTCCTGCCCTCGTGAAGAAGGACCGTGTGCTTGCTCACCGTGCCGCCGAGCGCCTCGAACATGTGCTTCCAGGCCAGGTAATGGTAATGCAGCGTGTCGACGACGACTCCATCGAGGTCAAACAGAATGCCTTGAATCATTTCAATCTCCCGGTTCCCGCCTGCGCAGCTGCGCCGCAATCTGCTTCGCTTCCTTGACTTCCTGTGCGTCCGGCTCCGCGTTTTGCCACTCGGAAAGAAATAAATGGAATTCCCTCAGGGCCGCATCCGGCTTTCCCATGATATGCAATAGCTTCGCAAGGTGAAAACGGGCAAGCGCGTAATGCGGATTGTAGGCAAGCGCCTCGCGATAGGCGAGTTCCGCTTCATGCGGCTGCTTCATTTTCTCGTGGATCAGGCCGATCGCATCCATGAAGAAGGCCTGGTCATACGGCGTGCTCCAGTATCCCAGCTTGGACTTGATCCACTTGAGGTCGTTAATGGCGGCGCCGGCTTCTTCAATGCGGCCTTCCGCGGCGGAGATTCCGGCGAGCAGATGCAGGTAGTATTTGTAGGCGGGCTTGTAATTCATTGCCGTAATCAGGTTGGAATTCAGTATATTGCGCAACTGGTTCAGGGCCTTGCGCGCTGCGGCCATATTGCCGCGCTTTAATTGAATCAACCCGCTGTTCCAGATCAACTCATCGTGCGGCGCGTCATATTGCACGGAACCGGCCATCTTCAGACCTTCCTCGCACATTTTCAGCGCCGTGTCCAGATTGCCCATGCGGGAATATAAAAAGGCAAGCGCGGCAAAATAGCGGGCGCGATCGGTGCCGTTTACGGCGGGCAGAGAGGATTTCAGATGTTTTTCGGCGGCCCTGTTGCGCCCGCAAAGCATCTCGATATAGCCCAGATTCAGGCTGGCGTAATACATCTGAGGATCAAGGCGAAGGGCCGTCAGTTTCATCTCCTTCGCCTTGGCGTAATTGCCGGCCTGAATATAGACATCTCCGAGACTGTCGTATGCGTTTGCGGACGGATCGAGGGCGAGGTAGCGGCGGGCAGCGGCCAGAGCCTTTTCATGATCCCCTTTCCAGGAATAGCAATAGGCGAGGTGGTTGTGGGCGCGGTCAAAGTCGCTGTCGAGGCTCAACGCATCCTGGTACTTGCTGACGGCCTCGTCCACGTCGGCCGTGTGAAAATACGATTCGGCCAATTCATAAAGATTGTCTTTGTTATAGGGCTGCAGGCCGATCAGCTTCTGAAACTGAACCCGTTCTTCAAACGGCTTGCCGAAAACGCGCGCCAGAAAAGCTTCCACGCGATATTGATCCGCCTCGGTCAGGGATTCGGCCTGCCTTCGGGCCGCGAGTATTTCCGTCTGCGCGGCATCCCATTGATTTTGGAAAACGCGAATCTCGCCCAGCTTGAGATGGGCGAGCGCCAGGTTCGGATCAATTTCAAGAGCGGAACGGAATTCGCGCTCGGCGGTGTTCATGTCAAGGCGATCCCATGCCTTCGCGCCGCTGTAATAGTGGCGCAGCGCGTCCCATCGCGACGAAAGCAGCTGCACCGCGGTGCGGTAGTCGGGTTGCGGTGCTTCCCTGTGCCTCGCGGCCATCCGGCGGTCATACCGGGTCAAAATATGCAGCACCAAAGAATCAATGCCCTTATTCAAAAGTTCATCCAACCCTCTGAACCGGGTGACGTAGGTATCTTTTTTGCCCCGGAGCGAGTAGGTCAGCCGAACCTCCAGCTGCCCCAGAGAATCGGTCACCTGCGCGCTAATGAGCATCGCCGGTTCCTTTCTGTCCCAGCGTGCGGGAATAAGGCGGCGCAGAGGGGATTCGGAGCGGGTTTTGAATCCTTCGGTCTTCTTGCGCACCTCTTCTATTTTAAGCAGCTGATTGAACTCCTGGCGGTCCACAACCGTGATCTCCGGAAACTGGGAGAGCGTTCTTTTGAGGACGAATCCGACGAGGCTTGCGTCCACGGATTCCGACCCGCCCGAAAAATCATCCAGCCGGATGCATGGGAAATACATCGAGCTTCGCGCGAAAAAATAAGCCCCGGAGAGAAGCGCGAGCAGCAGAATTCCCAGAATAGGAAAGGCCACGGCGCGACGGCGAATGACCGAAAGAAAATTTTTTAGAGACCGGCCGAGCGATAGCATGCTTCCCGCGGCATCGTTCTCGGTGCCTTCTACGTAGGAGGTGTGTCCTGAAGCGGATGGGAGGGAAGGGTTTGGACGAATGGCCCGGTGGAGTTCGAGATCGCGCCGGAGGCGCTTCAGGTCTGCCGACAAATCGGCAGCCGTCTGATACCGCAATTCGCGGTCCTTCTCAAGCAGCTTGAGAATGATGTCCTGCAGGCGCTCCGGCAGATCAGGATTGAGATGTCTGGGGGAGACCGGTGTTTTGGTAAGGATTTCCTGGAACAGCATCTGCTGTGAATTTCCAACAAACGCACTCATGCCGGTTGAAAGTTCATAAAGCACAGAGCCCAGAGAAAAGAGATCGCTGCGCGCATCCAGCTCTTCCCCCAGCGCCTGTTCCGGCGACATGAACGGCAGCGTGCCGACTGTTGACAGGGGTGAACTTACATATTCGCCCGCGATCTTCAGAGGTTGGGACTCAGCGCCGCCCGGCGCGGATGAAGGGCTTTCAGCAGAAGGCAGCTTCGCTAGACCGAAATCCAGGATTTTTACATAACCGCGCTGTGTCAGGAAGATATTGGCGGGTTTGATATCGCGGTGAATGATGCCTTTGGAATGGGCCGCTTCCAGGGCTTCGGAGATCTGCAGGGCAATCCGCAGAACCTGGTCGGGCGGGAGCGGTTTTCCCTGAAGCATGGATCGAATGGTCTGCGCTTCGAGCAGCTCCATGGAAATATAGTGCCGCCCCTGGTGCTCGCCGATCTCATAGATGGTGCAAATATTCGGGTGATTCAGCGCGGAGGCGGAGCGGGCTTCGCGCTGAAACCTTTGCAGATATACCGGATTTGCCGCGAGGTTCTCGGGTAAAAGTTTCAGCGCGACATCCCGGCCCAGCCGCGTGTCGTGCGCTTTGTAGACTTCCCCCATTCCTCCGCTGCCGAGTTTCTCGAGCAGCTCATAGTAGCCAATCCTGTCTGTCATTCTGCCAGTCCTCTCTTTGCTCCGGCTCTGCCCGTCAAACGGTCCCGGTCGGCACTCGGACACGCTGCTGGAATTCGCAAACAAAAAGCCTGTGCAAATTTTTTATGCAATCGGCCCTCAGACAATATACTATGCATCTTGAACAAAGGATAAATCGTAAAAAAAGCGGGTTGCAACTGGCGGGAATGGTGGGCGCCACAGGACTCGAACCTGTGACCCCTGCGGTGTGATCGCAGTGCTCTACCAGCTGAGCTAGGCGCCCGTGAAGTTGACTTTTTAACATCTCGCTCGCTGTTTGTAAATAGGCATTCTACAAGGAGGATACTCAATGCTTCAAAATTCTCGCGTATTCGGCAGCCGGATTCTTTGCTGTGTCCTGGTCTTTGCAGCAGCGGTTTCGATAATCTGCGCTCAGGAAGGGACGCTCGCGGAGATCAAATACAAGGAAGATTATGATCGAATCCAATCCATCACTAAAACAAAAGATCTCGTAAAACGCTTGGATCAAATGGCAACCCTGTACAGCGAAAGACGCGATATGGATGTCAAACTGCGGGACTACGCGGATAAGATTTTCACCCTGGACATGGAAACCCTTACAAAACAGGCGAATTATATAGCGGTGCGAGGCCTCAGCGAACGCGTGTTGAAAATTCGCCCCAAATTCGGGGAAGTGTACCTGTATTTCGGAATCGCGCTGAAGAACTCAAAGAAGGTGGATGAGGCCATGGTCGCTTTCGCGAGAGGATCGGCGATCCCGAATGCTCTTTCTACAAAATCCAAGCAGCAGTTGGATCTCACCTACCGTTCCGTCCACGGCGGGAGCATGGTCGGCCAGGATAAATTCATCAAGGAGGCTATGAAAGGTCTGAAATAATTCTCATCCATAAAGGAACATCCGTCCCGGGCCGATAATAGTATAGGGCTAACGGGATGAGTGTGGAAAAGCAGGTTCTTTCTCCATCAAAAAAACACATCGGCTACTTTTGTCACCTCAAGGTGGATGAAAGGCACATGGGCGGCATCCTTATCACCAATCAGATCGGGGTGCCGCTCGAGTTCAAATACACGGAACCGGTTACGGCCACCCGGCTTCACAAAATCCTCTATGGGTCCGTCCTCGAAAAATATCTTCATGAAACCGTGATCCGGGATCGGCTGGGGCGAGAAATCCGGAATCTGCCCGGTTTTTTCATCACAAGTTACGACGAAAAGGAATTTCTTGGCCCTGTTGCCGACAGGGAAATGGTGGCAATACAGAAGTGCAACCTGCCCCCCGGAGATATTTCCGGCCCCTTTACGCGATTAAGGGAAAGAGAAGCCATCATCGAGCTTGAAGAAGATCGGGAGTTTCTGCGTCTTGCCTTTTCCACCTCCGACGAAATGCTGCAGCTGAACCTTGTCTCATGGATTCAGGAAAATGCGCGAACCATGGATATCCTGGAGCCGCTGGACCGGATAACGGCTGCTTTGAATAGCCTATGCGGCGAAACGAAAAGAGGCTGAAGCAATTTCTTGAGGGCGGGGATCGCATTCAGGAACAGATGCCTCCCGCCGGCATCCTGAGAAGGATTTCATCAAAGCTGCGCCTGGATTGCCGCCCCCCCGCCGTTCGCGAATACGGATTAAGAATTTCTGCCGTCGTCGCATCCCCGGACGATTGGCTGCGCGCAGCCGTGCGTGTAAAAGACGGCCTTGGAAACCTTGCGGACGGGTCAGGGCCGGGGGGCGCATCGGTCCCCATCGGCGGAAAGAGCGGCGTGCAGGCAAGCAATGTGAAACTGCTTGAGACTGTTGCAATTCGGGAATTTCCACTGCCGGGACTGAAACAGGCCCGCGGTCGGCAGGAAAAAATTGCCTTGGATCCTGCATGCCGGTATTTTGCGCCAAAAATCCGTGATGCCGAGGTATTTGAGTTCCAGCATCCCCAAAGCCACCCGCCAGCGGTGAGGGACGGGGGCGGATTCCTGATAAAAAATCCCTCCGTTTATCAGCGCACATCAAAAATGTGTGCGCTTCCGCTTGCGCGCGCAAGCGTCCGGATCGAGCAATTGCAGGATTCCGAACGTTCAGGTTTTTTGCGTGAGGCCGAGGCGCTGAAAGGTATTCCTCGGGACGGCGCTGAATTGCTTGCAGTGTTTCGTTGCGTGCCGATTGAGGTGATCTCCCGTCTGCGTTTTCTGGAAGAAAAGAAAGCCATCGTTTACAGCATCCAGCCGGAAACCAACAGGACCAGAACCCGGGTTCACGACATGGGTGCCATTCGCGATGCAGAGAATGGGGAAATTCACCTGGTGCCGCATCGGGCGCGTTTCCGGTTCGCGTCTCTCGAGTAGGGAAAGAACAGACAGTATTAAACCAGGCATTGATTTCTATGCGACAGGAAAAAGACAGTGAAAACGGGCACGGTTCCATTGTTTCGGACAGCGTCCGAACACTGAGATCCAGCGGCATGTTCGGTTCCATCTCGGCATTTATCCCCACGCTTACTTTTCTCTCGGGCCCCGCGCTCGGCAAAGAAATTCCTTTAGTCCACAGGCAGATCACTCTCGGACGCGGCGGGGAGTGCGACGTGTTGATTGCGGATCCCGCGGTGTCGCGCAAGCATCTGCAGATCTGCTGCAGAGAAATTGTAAAAAAGGGGGAAAATCCCAAATTGAAGGTTGTGGTGCGGGATCTCGGGAGCAGCAACGGGACGCTGGTGAATTACATATCGGTGCGCCGCGCCGTGCTGAAGCCGGGCGACAAGATCTTTATTGGGCGCACCATACTGAAGTTCGACCATCGCGATATAGCGGAACAAGGCTTCTTCGACGAGATTTTTCGAATGGCGACGACGGACAGCCTGACGGGTTTATTGAATAAGGCAAGCATCACCAGGACCTTATCGGAAGAAATAGCGGATGCCGCGCGATACCGCCGCTGGATATCGGTCATTCTTATGGATCTTGACGGATTCAAGAGCGTAAACGATTTGAACGGGCATCTGGCCGGCGATCGAGTGCTGCAATGTGCGGCTCAAATCCTTCAAAGGACGATCCGAAAAAGGGATAAGGCAGGCCGGTTTGGCGGCGATGAATTTTTGATCCTTCTACCCGAAACGGGAGCCAAAGGCGCTTTCCAGGCGGCGGAGCGGATGCGGAAAGCAATCGAATCCGCAGTGCCTGCGGAGCTGAATCTGAACGGAGATATTACGGCAAGCCTCGGCATCGCAACATGCCGCACGGATCTTGCAAGCGCAGGGACGCTGCTGGAGCGTGCCGATAGTGCGCTGTATAGGGCCAAGTCTCTCGGCAAAAACCGCGCCGAGGCATGGA
>CAZLHW010000032.1:15177-16127 GCA_964559085.1 uncultured Acidobacteriota bacterium
CCGGAGGCATGTCTGAGGGTTTTCTTGGCATCAACCCCAAGACGCTTGAAAAGCGAGCTTTCAAGGTCCTGGGTAAGTGCGCCTCGTTAAGTCCGGCGACCTACGCCCGTTTTTTGCGCGAAATTGACATTATTCGCGGCCTGTCCCACCCCGGCATTGTCAGGATTGTCGACAACGGCGTGCTTGAGGAATGCTATTACTATTCCATGGAGTATATGCCAGGCGGCAATCTCAATCGGCGGCTGGAGCGCGGAAAGATGCCGCTGAATCAAGCTTTGGAGCTGTTTGCGCCTATTTGCGCCGCCATGGCCTACGCCCATGAAAACGGAGTTATCCACAGGGATCTCAAACCTTCCAATATACTGCTGGATAAATCCGGAAATCCCGTGGTCTCGGATTTTGGCATCGCCAAGATGCTGAATTACGAGAAAACGGCGATTACGAAGTCGGGAGAAATTTTGGGGACGATTGCATACCTGGCGCCGGAGCAGCGTTTCAGCTCGAAAAATGTAAATCGTCGGGCGGATGTCTATGCGCTGGGTTCCATCCTGTATGAAATGGTGATGGGCTTCCCCCCGCTAGGCAAATTTCCGAGACCGATTGAAATTTATCCGGACTTCCCCGAAGCCTTGCAGGCAATTCTGGAAAAATGCCTCATCATTGACCCGGAATGCAGGTTTGAGCATGCGGGGGCGTTGCTCGGCGAGATGGAAAGGTTTATGGGCTTTAAGGCGGTGCGAGGACAGCCGGCAAGTCTCAACGGGTCCGCCGGCCCGAAGGCACTCAGGATTGAGGGAGATTGGGAAACGCCGCCGATTAAAACGGACCGCATCGAATCCTGGTTTCACATACTGCGAACCGGCACCACGCGCGAACGGCTCGCGATTGTCCGCGAGATGGTGGAAAAACTTTCCGCCGCCGAAGCAAAGGCCATAGTATAAATATACCCC
>CAZLHW010000033.1:0-15732 GCA_964559085.1 uncultured Acidobacteriota bacterium
AAAAATCTTGGTCCCTTTGCTTCCTTCCGTCCCCATGCTGCAAAACCATTCCGCGCCCTTATTGATGATGTGGGGGACGGTTGCCCAGGTTTCGACATTGTTCAGACAGGACGGTTTGCCCCAGATTCCCTTTTCGGAAGTGTGTACGTATTTGGGGCGGGGTTCTCCGACGCGTCCCTCGATGGCGCTCATCAGGGCGCTGGATTCTCCCGAGACGAAAGCTCCGGCTCCACGGTGGATCGTTACATCGAAGGAGAATCCCGATCCCAGGATGTTCCTGCCGAGCAGGCCAAGTTCTCGTGCCTGTTCGATGGCGATTTTTGCGCTCTTGCGCGCCAGAGGATACTCCTGCCGCACATAAATGAAGCCTTCCGTTGCGCCGATCGCATAGGCGCCCAGAATCAATCCTTCCAGAACGCTGTGCGGGTTTCCCTGCAGCAGGCTGCCGTCCATGAATGCGCCCGGATCTCCTTCATCGGCATTGACGATGACATATTTCGGTTCGCCAGGCGCCTTTCGAGTGGTTTCCCATTTTCTGCCTGCCGCAAATCCTCCGCCGCCGCGTCCGCGCAGATTGGCCTTTTTCACTTCATTCAAAACAGCCTCAGGCGTCATTCCGGAGAGAGCTTTAGCCAGCGCGCTGTAGCCGCCGATGGCGATGTAATCCAGGATGCTGGAGGCATCAATCCGGACGTTGTCTTCGAGAAGGACGCGTTTCTGATGTTTGTAGAAAGGGATTTCATTCAGACGGGCAACGTGCGCGCCGGTTTCCTCATCACGATACAGAAGGCTGCGGATCGGCGCTTCGCCGGTCTGGAGCGTTTCTATAATGGCCGGAGCGTTCTTCGGTTGCACTTTCAGATAACATACATTCGAAGGTTGCATCACAATCAGCGGAGCGCCTTCGCAATAGCCATGGCATCCGGTTCTGCGGACGCCGAGCTTATCGCCGAGTCCGCGCGCTTCAATTTCGCTATTCAATGCATCGGCCAATGCTTCGGCACCGCAGGCACGACAGCCCGATCCTGTGCACACTTCCAGCCAGGTTTCCTTTGCGTTGCGTTGTGCGAGAATCTGTTTCCTCAAGTTTTCAAGATCTGAAATGGCTTTCAGGCGTTTCATGCGTGCATTTCCTCCTTCCGCATTGTTTTTATGATTTTGTCGAGCTTGCTCCGGTCCGGATCCCGATAGTACTCGCTGTCGATTTGAATAACCGGAGCCAGAGCGCAGCACCCCAGGCAATGCACGGTTTCGAGTGTGTAGGTGAGGTTGGCATCCGTTTGTCCCGGCTGGAGGCCCAGCGCGGCAGAGACACGGGTCAAAAGTTCGGATGCTCCCCGGACGTGGCATGCCGTTCCTGTGCAGACTTGGAACGAGTGCCGGCCCCGCGGTTCCAGGCTGAAGGCTTCGTAAAAATTGGCGATTACATAGATATCCCGCAATGGAATACTGAGTCTGCCGGATATCCAATTGAGGATGTGGCGTGGGAGCCAGTGAAACTTTTCCTGGACATCAAGCAGTATTTGAATGAGGGCATTCTTGCGGAAACCGTATTCCCTCATAATGGCATCGGCTTCCAGGAGATCCTTTCGAATGCCGAGGATTGCGCGGTCTTTATTTCTGCTCCGGCCGAGGCTTTCCGCGTGATACGTTGCCTCATTCTCGAGATGCTTCAACTCGTCAAGCAATGGCCGTTTTTCCATGCCCATCGAGTAGGCTTCAGCAAGAAAATCAAGCCCCTGAAGCAACAGATCCTGCTTCGCCTTGGGAGCATTCGCCTGCCTGCGCAGCGTGCTGAGGCTTATTCCGCGGCGCACGGATTCAACCAGTTTTTCAGGATCGACAGGCTTTGTAAGAAAATCGTGCGCGCCAAGCCGCATGGATTCGACGGCCGCATCCACGGTCCCGTTTTCTGCCATGACTATGGGCACTGCAGGGGACTCTGATCCGGCTATCCGGCGGAGCGCTTCAAATCCGGCCGCGCAGGGGATTCTGAATCCAAGGAGCACGACGCTTGGGTTTTCCGATTGAGACATGTGAAGACCTTGCTGCATGGTTCCGGCGACGGCGGCGCGATATCCTTCATCTTCCAATGTTTGACGACACGCTTCCGCCGCCGATATTTCATCATCGATTATGAGCACCTCACGACGGCTTTCTGCCTCCTGTATGAGGGCTGTCGGTTTGCTGGTATCCATAGGTATCCTCTGTGACTGATTCCATTTACGATAAGGATGCATTCACTTGATTTTGCGGTCCCCGAAGCATTTCAGGCCTTCGGCCAGGGCTTCACCACAGCTTGGCGACGGCCGATTATCTGCTGCTTGCGGGGCTTGGACTGCCGGTATCCGGGAGGCTTGGGTTGTGCTTCTCGAGTATCTTACGCAGTGTATAAATGAATGCAGTTTTTGTGGCAGAGCCGGTGTTTATCCTCGCATTCCACCGATATCTGCCGAGCTGTTCTGTTAATATGAATTGCAGTGTTGCGTCGACTGTCACCTCCCAATCAAATAAGACCCGTGCATTGTAACACAATCATCGGGGTCGGACCGAAAAAAGTCGATGGATTCCAATAGGATGCGCCGAAAGCCAACCTGATTTTCGGCCTTGGCCGCGGTTTCACCCCGGTCATTTTTCATTCTAAGAACCGCCTGCTTCGTCCGCGAATCACGATCCCGGCATCGTCTCTTAAAACGCATCTTGAATGATTCGAGATTCGAGATTGCAGCATCTCGAATCTCGAATCATGGGGTCCTCAATCGATGGTGCCGGGGCCGTCATAGGCGGCATACACTTTTTCCGGCCCATAGACTCCGTTGAAATAGGGCGCAAGCATCAGTGCGCTGAACATCATCGGTTTGCGAAGCACCTTGATTTCGAGGGGACAATGCTGCAGTCCTCTGGGAATATAAAGGACAGTGGCTTTGGTGATGACGTGTTTCTCCAGCTCTTCTCCGAGGAACAGCTCGATTTCGCCATCGAAGGAACCGATGAGATCCGGCAGGGAAGCGCCAAGAAAAATCAAATATTCATCCACGTCATGTTTGTGAAAAGTCCTTTCCAGCCTATAGGGTTCGACGAATAGCTGCCATCCCATATTAATGCCCACTCCCGGGAGTTCGCTCTGGCCTCTGAAGTAGGCTTGGGGCCCTCGGACCGGCGGCAGATTGGATTTCTCCTTAAATCGTGTGCAGAAGAGATGGTCATACTTAGTGCCCGTAGTTCCCGTTGGCCAGGGCATTTCGGGCAATCGGCTTTTCGGGGCCGAGGATTTGGTTTCCTGCGCGACTGCGGGGACAGTCAACTGGGTTATGGCGCCGGCCGTAGCTATTGCCGCTGCGCCTGCTGTTACATCCTGGAAAAATGCCCTTCTGGTTGTGTTTTTCTTGCGATTCATCGGCGTTCTCCTCCTGAAAAGATTCTGTTGGCACAAATCGGTTGGATGGAATAGGGCAAACGCTTACAACAAAGGCTGCGCTTTTGGAACAAAGAAAAAAGGAAATGCGTTGCGCCGAAACAGATGGGCCAAGTGTAGCACTTTTTTAATACAGTGCCGCCTGTGTTTTATGGGTGATTTTTTGAGGCACAATCCAGGTTGGACGGAACACAGCTCCGGATGAATCTCGGGTAGAGCTTAATTGGGATTGCTGGAAACTTTGCAGATCACGGCGGTTATGTCATCGACCTGGGGCAATCCGTCGGAAAAACTGCGAACCGCCTGATGCAGGCCCATCACAATATCCTCTGCCCGCTCCTGCCTATGCTCGCGAATGAAGTCCAGCGCGCGTTCGGCCCCGAAATGGGTCTGATCCGGACGCTCCGCTTCCGTGATTCCGTCGGTCAGCAGCGCCAGTATGTCCCCCGGCTCCAGGACAATGGCTTCACTGCATCCGAAGGCATGATCGGGCAGGAACCCCAGCGGAATATCGATGCTGTCGAGTGTACGTTTGACGGCGCCGTTGGCGTCAAGGATAAATCCCGGGGTATGCCCGGCGCTTGCGTAGGTCAGCGTCCGAGATCCGGGATCCAGGCTGCAGAAGATCAGGGTTGCGAAGTGATCCTGCGCCAGATCGGCCACAAGTGCGTTATTGGTTAAGGAGAATATTTCTCCCGGGTCTTTGCTTCCGGGGGCGAAAGCTCTCAAATACGCCCTTAATGCCGACATCAGCAATGCGGAGCTGATGCCGTGTCCGCAAACATCACCAATGGCGATGCCGATGCGGTTATGCTTTAGAGAGATGAAGTCAAAGTAATCCCCGCCGATGGCATCGGCCGGGAATGCGGCGGCTGCAAAATCGTAGCCGCCGTCGGGCGGACGTGGAATCTCGTAGAACTGCTGCTGCACGGCGCGCGCAAGACTCATCTGGAACTGCTGCTCCTGCAATTTTCTTTGCTCGGTTACATCTTTGATAACGGTTACAAAATGGGAAATGGTTCCGGTCGGTCCCCACATGGGCGTAATGGTCTGTTCGGCGAAGAAGATTTCACCGTTTTTCTTCTTATTCGCCATGATGGTGCGGAACACTTTCCCTGAAAGGATGGTGGCCCATAGATTTTCGTAGAATCCGCGATCGTGAACGCCGGAATTGATGATTCTTGGCGTGAGTCCCTCCAATTCCTTCATCGTATACCCGGTAGTGGATTCGAATGCGGGGTTGACGTATTCGATGATGCCGTCGCGATCGGTGATGATGATGCTGTCCGCGGTCTGCTCAACGGCGTTGGTTAGTATCTGTATCCGCGTTTCACGCTCCTTTTTCTTGCTGATGTTGCGGAAGACAACAACACTGCCCCGGATCTCCCCGTTTTTCTTAAGAAGCGGATTGGCGTGCGCAGACACCCACAGGCCGGAAGGGCATTGGTCATTGCGGATAAAAATTTCGGTCTCCGTGACTGTTTCTCCGGAAAGCGCCCGGACGCTGGGTAATTCCTCCGGCGCGTAGGGAGTCTTTCCGTCAGCTTTATAACACCCGCGGACTTCAGACCATTCCCGGGGAGCGCCACTGCCGGTGGCGATCCCCAAAACTGATTTGGCGGTGCGGTTGCATATAAGAAATTTTCCTTGGGTATCTGCGATAACCACGCCTTCGGAAAGGTTATAAAGGGAAGAACGCAGAATTTCCAGCTCATCCGGGATCGTCTGTTGTGAACACGCGTCAAATACGCCGGCCATGGTTGAGAATTCCTTCCTGATTGAGAGGTTCACTCTATCATGGGAGCGCGCCATTTTAAATCGACGGGATGCAATTGAAGGATTCCGGCCTGCGCTGGGAGGGACAAGAATACCAACAGTGTTTCAGTCGGTTACACGCAATGTTTCCGGCGATCTCGATCCGCGCGGGATAAAGTCAATCGTTGCGGTTTTTTTGAAAGATCCCGTACCGGAATCGCGGTAAACCTCGAGCCAAGCGGCCCTGTCTTGCACGCGGAAATTCAGGAACGTTAAACCGTCGGACGATCTTCTCCCGCCGCTTCCGGCGCTGATTTGCCAGACCTGCCCCTCGTTGCGGGCATCGCCTTTGCGCGCGGAATAATAGTGTGTGTGTCCGCATACGTATGCCGTTGCGTGATGCGTCTCCAACAATTTCCAGAAAGCATCACGGTTTTTTGCATTGGCGTCCAGACTGTCTCCTTCATGCCGGGTCCGAGGAAAAGCGGGTTCGTGTCCGAATACAAAAACGAACGGCTTGTTGCAGGCGGCCAGATCTTCTTCCAGCCAGCGGTGCAGGGCCGGAGCGATGTCGCCTTTTCCCGCAGTATCGCTGCCTTTGCCCTGTCCGCTCCCTTCGTTACGATTCCCGTCCCAATACACGTTGAGCACGACAAAATGAGCGCTGCCGTAATCCCAGGAGTACGTTGTCCGGGACGATCCTTCCGGTCCTGCTTTTTTTATGAGGTTTTTAAGAGGCGTCCGCAGCGAATTACCGTTTTCGAATTCGTTTCGCAGCCACCGGCGCGCACGGGGATCCTCAAGATCATGATTCCCGATGACGGGATACCACAGGGCCGTTTTCCCGAAATAGCGGTCAATGATGGATCGATTCTTCGTTATGGATCCGGACAGGTCTCCTGCGGATATATGAAACGCTCCCGCGCCGCCGAGAATACGGTTGACAGCATCGCATACTCTGGCAAATCGGGAATAGCCGCCGTGAAGATCCGAAGTGACGGTAAAATGGAAGTCCTCATTTTTCGCCGAAGAGATAAAGCTGCAGGCGAGGAGGGAAAACAACAGCACCGTACGGTTTCTTATCGATTTCCGTTTCCTGCATTCACCCGTCGATAATCTCAAGGCTTCATCCACTCCAGGCTCGGCTGCCGGGGATCCCGGCCGCGCTCGATCCGGGATTCCTCGTCCTTAATAAAGAATACGAAGGCGCACCGGGGTTTCGCAACCTGCAAATCGGATGCCCCTGGCGTTAAAATTCAGCATCTCGGGTTTATTCCAATGCAGCGAATGAGCGCCATGGATTTCATTCAAGCCATTTCTGATCTGTGGAAATTTATTTGTGGATTTTACGGGATCCGACTCACCCGGCACATCAGCCCGCGTCCGGGCCAGCTTCCGGTGACCGGATCGCAGGCGTCGTACTCATCCGTGGTCAGCACGTTCACGTTCGATTGCCACAAGCCGTGCAGCGACGGTTCCGCAGCGGGCTGTTCCGGGAACCACCAAAGATGTTCCGCATGCACCACGCGCGGGTCGATTCCCGTGGTGAGCTGTGTCTTCATGATAATAGCGCCCCTCGGGGACTCGATCCTGGCCCAGTCGCCGTCGCGAAGCCCCAGTTTTGCTGCGGTATCCGGATGAATCTGCAGAAGCGGATCGGGGTGCTGTTCGCGCAATCCCATGCCGTACTGCCGATGCTCCGATTGAAACTGCGGCAAAAATCGTCCTCCGTTGATCAGGATGAGGGGATACTCTTTGGCAATTTCCGGTGTGCTTACCGGGCTCTCCGGAGGCTCTTCGTAGTACGGCAAGGGGTCGTAGCCCAGCTCTTCAAGCAGATTGGAATACAACTCGAACCTTCCGCTCCGTGTTGCGAATCCCGTGATCTTTCCGGTGAGCGGATTGATGGAATCGAAGTTCCAGGGTTTGTCACTGGCAATCACATACCGCTCGCCGGCCGCCTCCGCAAAGGAAAGCCCCAAAGGCTTAAGACGGTAGTCATACAGTTCTTCTTCCGTCTTCCATGGGAAGTGTTCTCCAAAGCCAAGTCGAATGGCGAGTTCGCGGAAGAAATAGTAGTCTGTTTTGCGTTCGCCGATGGGTTCCAGGGCACGCTCGCCGGCGACGAATACCGACGTAAAGTCCTCCATCGTGGACAGCGTGCCCCGCTCGAGTTTGCTGGCTGCCGGAAGCACATAGTCCGCCAGCAGTGCCGTTGGCGTCATGAAATGTTCCAGCACTACGTGCAGTTCCAGGTTGGAACTTTTCAGGGCTTTGTAAACCATCTTGACGTTGGCCGCGTTAAGCAGCGGATTGCTTCCCCATGTAATGAGGGCTTTTGTCGGATAGGGGACTCCGTCCGCAATGCTGCGCCAGACGGCCGGTTCCGGAGCTGCAAAGCTGTGGCCGCTCATGGATAGAGGGATGCCGTACGTTTTTTCATAGAGCGCGTTCATGCGCTCATAGGCCGGCCATGTCATCAGCTTGAAGCGGTCGCTTCCCAGCTGTTTGGCGCGCTGTTCCGGAGTGCAACGCTCCGCCATCTGCAGCATGGAATCGCGCATGGCCATCACGCCGTTCACGATGGGTCCCGGTCCTTCCGGCGCCAGACCGGGCGCTTCACCCCGCATGTTCCCGGTAATGGCATGCAGACAAAGTTTTGCCTGTTCCACGCGGATGGCATTGCGTCCCAGTTGATCGGGCGCCAGCCCGCTCAGTATGCAGCCGGGCTTATTGCCGGCGTAGGCAAGCGCGGAGGCGATGATTTGATCGGCCGGGATCCACGTGATTTCGGCAACGCGTTCCGGCGTGTATTCCGCAGCCCTCTTCTTGAGCGGCTCGAAGCCGTAAGTCCATTGCTCGACGAATTCCTTGTCGTAAAGGCTGCGCTCAATAATCACATGAATCCATGCCATGAGCAGAGCCGTATCAGTGCCGGGGCGGATCTGCAGCCATAGATCGGCCATTTTCGCCATTTCAGTCCGGCGCGGATCGATGACAATCAACTTGGCTTCGGGTTTCTGCGTGCGCCATTTCTGCATCGGGCGCCGGCGAACGGGGTTTGAGTTGGTGTAATCTCTCCCGAGCATCACCAGGCAGTTGAGATGTTTGATGGGAGGCGCCAGAATGCAGGGAATGTTTGTGCCCGCGAGCGCATAGGCCAGGGCGACTTTATTGCAGGCACATGCGGTCCCGGAGGCGCCCACATTCCCCGGATTGCCGAACAGATTCAGGAAACGCGCGCGTATGGGGTAGAAATCGGAGCGGTACGTCCCCTCGATGGTAGCCAGGCATTCGGCGCCATATTCGACTTTGAGCGCTTGCAGTTTCGCGGCAATTTCATCCAGGGCCTGTTCCCAGGAAATTCTCTCCCAGCGGTTCTCGCCGCGTTCGCCCTGCCTTTTGAGCGGATGCAGGAGCTGATCGGGATGATCGAGCCATTTGCGAAAGTGCGGCACCCGCTCGGCGCAAACAGAACCGCGGTTGTAGGGGAATTCCGGATTGCCTCGGATGCTCAGGATTTTGTTGCCTTTGACCCCCACCAGCAGACCGCAATTGCAATGGCAGCCCGGAGACGGCCAGCAGAGGGTCTTTCTGATCTCAACACCACGCTCTTCCTCCACGAAATCGCCCATTGGAGTCTCTCCCGTTGGTAACAGGTCAGCTTATCCGGCTTCACAGGGACGGTCAATCACAGGCTTCTGACGCGCGGGATTAAAGCCGGAATGTCCACTTCAATTAGTTGCAAGAAGAGCCGTCTCCAGCGTAAACGTATGCTCCACTCTGGAGGATTCGCCGGGTCCGTTCCGGAAGGATCTTTCCATAAAGGTAACCTTGCCCTTTCGGTCCAGAAGAATGACCGTTGACGATCGTGTGCCGTAATCGGGGCTGCTGATGAAGACAGGTGACAGCATGCGCTCCATTTCCAGTCCGACGCCTGTGTCGGGCAGCACTTCGTCCGGCGGCACTGTGCGGTCCATAAGAAGGTGGAACAGGTCTTCCGGGAGAAGATTTTTTCCGGAAAGCGCTATTTTCAGCGCTTGAGTCCCCTTTTCAACTTTGGGCCAAGGCGTGTCCAGCAGGTGATTGCTCAGGCCGTGAATTCCCGGGTCAAGCTTGCGAATCCCGCTTGCGCGATTCGAGTAATGATAGAGCTCGGTGTTTTGCCCGACGAGAATGTTGAAGCCGTTGTACCGGTCCGCATCCGCAGAAATCTTTTCCAGATAGGAAACCGGCGCGTCCCGGCCCAGCAGAAAATCGGATACCAGGCGTCCCCGCGAGGGTGCGTCCGCGCTTTTTGAATCCGGATGCCGGTAGTTGGTCAGAGCCGCGATGCGTCCGGTTCTGGTAATGCCGAGCCAGGTTCCGCCGCCACGCAGGTCCTTTCCCGCGAGCAATTCCGGCGCTTCCGGCCAGAAGGCCGCCGGAGCGGAAGGGCGATCATAAAACTCATCACGGTTGGCCGCGATCACCAAGCGGTAATCCGGGTGTGCATCGATTGCGACAAAGATCAGGCACATACGGCAGTAGTCTCCAATGACAGACTCAATATGCCCTATAGCGCCTATGAAGCGCAAATCAAACGATTGCTCCGTACGGGAAAGGGATAAATCGGTATTTGCAGTGGGAAAAGCTTGGCAAAAGGATTCGAAGGCTCTATCCTGCTTTCCGCTATGACTGGTATTATTAAGGAGCTCAAGCGCTGTCCCTGGGCCGCCGGCGATCCGTTGATGACCGCTTACCATGATGAAGAGTGGGGCGTGCCGCTGCACGATGACTGCAGGATTTTTGAATTCCTCGTGCTGGAAGGAATGCAGGCGGGATTGAGCTGGTCCACAATTCTCCGGAAGAGAGAAAATTTTCGGGTTGCATTCAAAGGTTTCGACCCTCAGGTTGTTGCCCGGTTCACGGGCAAAGACGTGGAGCGCCTGCTGAAGGATCCCGGGATTATTCGAAATCGGCTGAAGATAGAGGCTGCGATCCACAATGCCAAGGCGTTTCTTGCCGTGCAGGCCGAATGCGGCACCTTCGACCGCTATATGTGGAGCTTTGTTGGAGGGAAGCCCATCCGGAACCGTTTCCGATCGCTTGCAGAGATTCCGGCTGCGTCTCCCGAATCCGATCAGTTCAGCAAAGATCTCAAGCGTCGTGGATTCAAGTTTGTGGGCTCGACCATAATATATGCCCACATGCAGGCCACCGGCATGGTCAACGACCATCTGGTCGGCTGCTTTCGCCACAGCGGCAGAAATGTTTCCCGGCGCCGTGACGAAGGGTGACGCTTCCCTATTTTTTGCCTGCTGCCAGGAAAGATTCCTTGGATACGACGTCGACCAGCCGGCAATAGTGCCATTCCGGATTTTTAGGCGTCCACTTCTTGTTTGTGTAATCGGCGCAGCTCCCCGGCCTGTCCAGAGGGTATTCTTCCAGCGGATCCTCAGCTAAATTATAGAACAGGCAATTATCCGTACTATTGGTGCAGACGACCTTGTAGACGGCGTTCCGAGCCCCGACAATTTCCGTGCCTCCCGTCATCAGATTTTTATTCTCATTGAGAATATAGCCGGTATCCGGGTCCCGAAGGGTTTTGGCCTTGTTAAAAAGAATCGGCGTCAAAGACACGGAATCAAGCGCCACAGTTCCGGAACCATCGCTATTGGAGACCTGCTTCGGCGGCGTAAGTTTTGCAAGTTCCAGGATCGTAGAGAAAAGATCCAGTACATGGATGAATTCATTGTTTTGAGTACCGGCGGCGATCCGAGGCCCGCGGATAACCAAGGGCACCCGGGCGCCGCTTTCAAATGCGGAGCCTTTGCCGCGGTCCTTTCGGGTGATGTACATATTATCGATGAAGTCCAGGTTGGGCCTGCCATACATCGGCGTCCCGTTGTCTCCGATATAAATGATATAGGTGTTGGGGTCGAGCGCGTCGACCGCTTCCAGCAGCTTGCCGAAAACCGTGTCCAAAGAATTGGTCATGGCCCGCATAAGGGCTTCGCCGCTGCACGTTCCCGCGTCATTTGTTCCAAACGTACCGCCGCATTCCTTCATTTCCTTGTAGCTTGCCGGATCCAGGGTATCGGCGTTCGGCACGGCCATTGCGCTCGGCTTTTGAATGATGGTAGTGTGCGAAAGGTTGAATGCAAGCCAGACAAACCACGGCTTGTTGGGATCTTCCTTTTCCCGCTGCGTAATCCATTCGATGGCATCGGCAACCTTGACCACGGGGCCGTAATTCGTCGGAGCGATTCCGGGAAGTGACTTTATCGGCATCGGCTCCGTCCGCCATTGATCCGGCGGAGTTTTATCGTCCTGTATCTGGTAGTCGTAATTCCAGTAGGAAGCTATGGCGGCATGCATGTTCCCCTTGAACAGGTCGAAGCCTGCCTGCTTCGGTTTCATGCCGGGATAATCCGCGGGTTTGCCGGGCAGCCCGGCCATATGCCACTTGCCGAAAACGGCGGTGCTGTATCCGCCTTCGTCCTTGAGTTTCTGGACGAAGCTTGTGTGTTTTGTGGACAGCGCATCCGCATAGGTCGTAACTTTGGTCTTTGCGGCAAAGAGGCCGGTGAGGATCGAGGCGCGCGTCGGCGAGCAGAACGGGTGCGCCCATACGTTGCCGAAGCGCATTCCCTGCCTGGCGAATTTATCCAAGACGGGTGTGGATGCCGGAGATCCCTTGATTTTGCGATACTCGGGATGGTTGAGCCCTGAAGGACCGTATTTTTTAACTAGATCATCGATCAGGCCCGGATACATATTCGTGGTCACATCCATGCCGACATCATCGGAGATAACAAGCAGGATATTCGGGCGCCGGGATGCGTCGGCTTTTCCCTGTTCTGCTTTTGCCGGAGATGGGCACACCAAGAAGAAACAGCCCGCCAATATCGGAAATACCTTCGCCATGGATTTCATGCGATCAAGCCCTCCTTGTTCCGCAAACGGTTCCGGTGTTTTTTTTTATAGACACCTGTTTACCATTTATCCATTATTTCGTTGGCGCTATGCAAGACAATTCTGATATTTTCGATTGAAACAACTCTGAAGGAAGCCGATTGGGAGCCTGATATGAACAAGACGAAGTGGGCAGCCGGGATTCTGGCGGTTGTGCTGGTTATTGGGGCTGCCTTGGCCTTTTATTGGCAAAATCGGGCCGGGACCGCAAGCCGGCGCACAACCGAACTCCCGGTGAGCGCAACAGAATATGCCGGAACGCAGTCCTGCCGGGAATGCCATGAGAAGTTCTACCGGCTTTGGGCTCCTTCGCACCACGGTCTTGCGATGCAGCCCTTTACGGCAGAGCTGTTTCGAAGGAAGCTCACGCCTCAGACCGATGACTTGGCGGTTGACGGGTTCAAGTATCGCGTGGAATTTGACGGCAAGGAGGGTTGGATACGCGAGAGCGGCGCGAAAGAAACTCGCAAATACCCGATGGTCCATGCAATGGGCGGGAAAAACGTTTATTATTTTTTAACCCCGATGGATCGGGGCCGCCTGCAGGTCCTTCCTTTGGCTTATGATGTGCAAAGAAAATCCTGGTTTGATACGGCGGCAAGCGGGATCCGCCATTTTCGCGATATTGAAGAGGAGCCGATCGGATGGAAAGACCCGGAATATACCTTCAATACGTCCTGCTGGGGATGCCATGTCAGCCAGTTCGCGCGCAATTACGATCTTAAAACCGACAGCTACAATTCCGCCTGGCGCGAACCGGGCATTAACTGTGAAGCCTGTCATGGATCTGCGGTGGAGCATGTGCGCGTCTGCCGCGAGGCCGAACCGGGAAAGAGGCCGGAAGATCTAAAAATTGATGTGATCGGTCCGCCGAAATACAGCAAAAAAATTTCCGGGGACGCCTGTTCCGTGTGCCATGCAAAAGGCGCCCCACTGACGGTTTCCTATAAACCGGGGGATGATTTTTTTGACCATTTCGACTTAGGCATTCTCGATCAGCCCGACTATTATCCTGACGGAAGAGACTTGGGGGAAAACTACACCTATACCCAGTGGCTGATGAGTCCTTGCGCAAAGTCGGGGCAGATCGACTGCATGCATTGCCACACCTCCAGCGGCAGGTATCGGTTCAAAAACGATTCAAACAACGGCGTCTGCCTGCCGTGCCATGCCGCGAAAGTGGAAAACGTTTCCGCCCATACGCATCATCGGAAGGGGAGCGCCGGGAGCCAGTGCATTGCCTGCCATATGCCGATGACTGAATTTGCCCGCATGCGGCGCAGCGATCATTCGATGCTTCCGCCCACTCCGGCGTTGACCCTGGCCTACCAATCGCCCAACGCCTGCAATATCTGCCATGCGGACAAGAATGCCGCATGGGCGGATGGATGGGTGCGCAAGTGGCACACGAAGGATTATCAGGCGCCTGTGTTGCATCGGGCGTCTCTTATTGATGCGGCGCGCAAGCGCGACTGGAAAAAACTTCCGGCCATGCTGGAATACCTGGAGGCGGACGGCCGCGATGCGGTTTTTGCCGCGTCGCTCATACGTCTGCTTCGCCCTTGCTTTGATAACCGGAAATGGCCCGTGCTTATCCGCGCATTGGCGGATGCTTCTCCGTTGGTTCGCTCCACCGCCGCCGAGTCTCTCGGAGACCGCATCGATGAAGCCGCCGTCAAAGCGCTGGGCCCAATCCTCAGGGATAAATCGCGACTGGCGCGCGTGCGCGCAGCCTCCTCCCTCGCGTCGGTTCCCAGACAAATGATGGATCCCGAGACGGCGATTGCTTTTGACAAAGCGGCCGCGGAATTCAAGGCCACGCTCGATGCGCGTCCCGATCATTGGGCCTCTCATTACAACTTGGGCGGTTTTTACCTCTCCCAGCAAAACTACAAGCAAGCGGCTGCTTTCTACGAAAACGCCATCCGGCTGCAGCCGCGGGCTATTCAGCCCTACGTAAATATTTCCTTCGCCTACAACGCGCTTGGGCAGAATGATAAAGGCATACAAAGCCTGCGCAAGGCCCGCGAATTGGCGCCGAAAAGCCTGGAGGCGAATTTAAACCTTGGTCTCCTGCTCGGAGAAATGGGTCGCATTGAGGAAGCCGCCATCTATTTGCAGGACGCTGCAGATCTGGATCCCGGATCCGCCGTGGCCGCCTATAACCTGGGAATAATTCATACAAAGCTGGGAAAAATGGATTCCGCGATCAGCCATCTGCGCCGGGCATGTCGGCTGGACCCCGGAAATCCCAACTACGGCTATTCGCTGGCTTTTTATCTGAGGCAGAAAGGGGATGAAGCGGAATCCGTCGCCTTGCTGCAGCGGATTGTCCGGCGGAATCCGGTCCCGATCGATGCAATATCCCTGTTGGGAGAAATTTATTCCAAACAGGGTAAGTTCGCGGAAGCGCGGGCGCTGTATCAGGACGTTCTGAAAAGAGCTCCGCTTTCCGCTGAAGAAAGAGAATTCCTGAAAAGCCGGCTGATCGAGCTAACGAACTAAGCTTTCTCCTGTTGTTTGATCCGGAAAAGATAATTCGTGGGCATGAGAAAAAACCCAGGCCCCATAGGCCTGGTAAAGTGAGGCGCCTTCTCTGGCGATGCTCTGGTCGCCATGTTTGAATCCGTGAAGCATCCGCCGAATCCCGGGCTGGTAATTCTGCCGGAATTGCGTCTTCATTTCGGGATGCACTTTTTCCAGTATTCCGTCAGAGACAAGCTCTGCGAAAGACAGAGCCTTCTCAAAGGCTTGAACAATATACCTGAGATCCTCCGCGGTAAGGGTCTGCGGCGTTTTTGTTGCCAAAACCGCATCGGCCTTATCAACCTCTGCGTAGGAGAGGAGGATGTTGTTCATATCCCGCCGCTCCGCGTCGCTCCATTGAACGGGACTCTTCTCCTGCTGTTTTTGAGGGATGGACGAGGCGGGAACGGATGTGCGTCCGCTCGGACGCTCTCGCGTATTGTCGGCAAACATGTAAAAGGCAACCGTCAATCCGATCGCTGCGAGAAGAAGGCACCAGATCAGGAGCGGGCGCCGTTTTTTAACAGGCGGTTTGGGTTTCTTTTTCTTGTTCATAGTCCTCCATCTTATCTGAAGCGGTTCCCTCTTTGGAATGCCGAAGATCATTCGCTGGAAACCCTGCGGCGTTTTGCGCCTCTCCGGGTCCAAATGGAGGATTTCCAATCGGTCGGGCAGGTTTGACCGGGATTATAGATTTACCTATAATCACCGCTCTGCTTAGACGATAACAGGCGGTACATCTTCCGGTTTGTATGAACCAGAGATCGAAAGGGCATGCTTGCAGCCGATAAGAAACCTGATTGGGAAAGCGCCGGCGCCGTTGAGGCCGGGATTCAGCGGCGGCTGGTGCTTCTTCTGGCTTTAACGGCCGGGCTGGCCGTGGCCTGCAATTATTATGCGCAACCGCTTCTTGCCACAATCGCGCAGAGCCTGAACACCAGCCGGCGGGCTGCCAGTTATCTTGTAACCGCAAGCCAGATCGGCTATGCGCTGGGACTGGCGGCCGTTGTGCCTCTGGGAGATCTTCTGGAGCGGCGCCGCCTTATCACCCGACTGCTTGGCATTTCCGCCGCCGGCCT
>CAZLHW010000033.1:15742-15994 GCA_964559085.1 uncultured Acidobacteriota bacterium
AACCTTGCAGGGCTCGTCCTTGCAAGTTTTCTCGTCGGAGCAACTTCCGTTGTTGCCCAGATCGCTGTCCCCTTTTCGGCGTCCCTTGCTGCCGAGCACAAGCGCGGCCTGGTGATTGGCACTGTTATGAGCGGGCTGCTCATCGGCATGCTTACAGCCCGCACGTTCGCAGGATTCGTGGCTGATTTCCTGGGATGGCGCGCTATTTATGGGATCGCAGCCCTTCTCGTATTCGGTCTGGCCTGTGTGCTG
>CAZLHW010000034.1:0-6370 GCA_964559085.1 uncultured Acidobacteriota bacterium
GAAGCTGCGCGATTTCCCGACGCTGGCGCATACCATCAAGTTTGTCTATGATCGCCGGCCGGATCTGAAACCCGCGGCCGTCGCGGGGGCGACGCCCGCGGTGGATGCAAAGCCGTCGCCGGCACCGGCGCACTCTGCCGAAGCTCCGGCGCCCGCTGCTTCCGCGCCGGTCGAGAGCGACGATGTCCGGGACACAGTTTTGAGGATTATCGCGGAAAAGACGGGGTATCCGCCCGACATGCTGGATCTCGATCTGGACCTTGAAGCGGATCTCGGCATCGATACGGTCAAGCAGGCGGAAATGTTCGCCGCTATCCGCGCCGCCTACGACATCCCGCGCGAGGACAATCTGAAGCTGCGGGATTTTCCGACGCTGGCGCACACAATTCAGTTTGTCTACGACCGCAAACCCGAGCTTAAAAAGGGAGGCGTCGCGGCATCTAAATCGGCAGAAGCCAAAGCCGCTGCGGCCCCGGCCGAGACGGCAACCGGCGCAATGACCGGCAGCATGGAGGCCGCCAACTCAATACCGCGCCGCGTGCCCACCCCGCAACTGCGGCCGTCTCTCGCTCAGTGCAAGCCCACCGGCGTAGTTTTTAAGCCGGGAAGCCGCGTCCTTGTCATGCCGGATCAGGGCGGAGTCGGAAAGGCTCTGGTAGGAAGACTGGAGAAACTCGGCGTCCAGGCACTGGTCATTGATGGCGCTCCGGATTCAAAATTCCTGACGAAGTATCTTGAAGGCTGGAAAGCCGAAGGCCCGATCCAGGGCATTTACTGGTTGCCGGCCCTTGATGCGCAGCCGGATATTTCGAGCATGAGCTTCGCTCAGTGGCGCGAAGCAACGAGGGTGCGTGCAAAAATGCTGTTTGCAACGGCGCAGGCGCTCTACGATCAGATCGGGGAACCGGGGACCTTTTTGGTTTCTGCGACTCGCCTCGGCGGCCTGCACGGCTACGACGCCGCCGGCGCGGCGGATCCGCTGGGGGGAGCTGTTACAGGATTCACGAAAGCCTTCAAGCGCGAAAAAGGCAGCGCCACCGTCAAGGTTGTAGACTTCGAACCCAGCCGCAAGACCAGCGCGCTGGCAGACCTGCTGCTTGAAGAAACGCTGCGGGATCCCGGTGCCGTGGAAATCGGCTACAAGGACGGGCAGCGCTGGACGATCGGATTGAAAGAAATCCCCGCGGGCGAGGCGGATCCCGGATTGAAGCTCGGTAAGGATAGCGTTTTCGTGATAACGGGCGCAGCCGGCAGCATCGTCTCTGCCATCACGGCCGACCTTGCCGCGGCTTCCGGCGGCACCTTCTATCTGCTGGATCTGGTTCCCGAGCCGGATCCGAACAGCACGGATATTGCGCGGCTCGACTCGGACCGGGAAGGGCTGAAGCGGGATATCTTTGAGCGATTGAAGTTAAGGGGAGAACGCGCAACTCCCGTGATGGTCGATAAGGAGATCGCTGCATTGGAACGTTCGCAGGCTGCCCTCGCCGCGATTCAGGCGGTGCGCAAATGCGGCGGTACGGCGGAGTACCATAGTGTCGATCTGATGGATAATGCTTCGGTGACCCGCGTGATGTCAACAATCGCGGAACGGCACGGGCGCGTGGATGTTTTAATCCACGCGGCAGGTCTGGAAATCAGCCGCGCAATACCGGACAAAAAACCGGCCGAATTCGATCTGGTCTTCGATGTGAAGAGCGACGGCTGGTTCAACTTGATCTCGGGCATCGGCAGCACGCCGATCGGCGCCGCCGTGGTTTTCAGTTCGGTGGCCGGTCGGTTCGGCAATGCCGGGCAGACGGACTACAGTTCTGCAAACGATCTGCTCTGCAAATGCATTTCGAATTTCCGAAGCACGCGTCCGGACTGCCGCGGCATCGCGATTGACTGGACCGCGTGGAGTGGAATCGGCATGGCGGCCAGAGGATCGATTCCGACCATAATGAAGGCAGCCGGAATCGATATGCTCCCCCCGGAAGCCGGCATCCCTGTGGTGCGTCGTGAGCTGACGACGGGCACTCGCGGAGAGGTCGTCATCGGGCAGAGACTGGGAATCATGGTGCAGGAGTTCGATCCGCAGGGCGGCCTGGATACGAGCAGCGAGGGCCCGCTCGGCGCGGCGCTGAAAGCGCGCGGCATCATGGTCGGCGCCATTAAATCGATGGGCCTGTACAGCGGCCTTACGGTTGAAACGACGCTGGATCCCGCAAGGCAACCATTCCTTTACGATCATCAGATCAACCAGACTCCGGTCCTTCCGGGCGTGATGGGCGTTGAGGCGATGGTGGAAGCGGCTGAGGTGCTGTTCCCGGATCGCTTTGTCGCGGCTGTTGAAGACGTGCGCTTCGGAAACCCGTTCAAGTTCTATCGAAATCAGCCGCGTACGGTGACGGTTCAGGCGACTTTCTATGCGGATTCGGAGTCGATCCTCGCCGAATGCAGGCTGATCGGCTCGCGCATGCTTCACGGACAGTCGGAGCCCGAAATCACCACGCATTTCACGGGACGCGTTCGGCTGGTGACAACACGGCCGTCGATCCCGAAGGAAAAGCTGGTGCCGGCTGCAAGCGACGGAATCAAAGCCACCGCGGATCAAATCTATAAAATCTTTTTCCACGGTCCGGCATACCGGGTGATTGACGGGGCGTGGAAGAATGGCGATCAGATCATCGGACAGTTCGCGCAGAATCTGCCTCCCAACCATGATCCGGCCGACTTGCCGGTGCTGGCTTCGCCCAGATTCCTTGAGCTGTGCTTCCAGAGCGCCAGTTTGAAGGGTCTGGTGTTCCAGTCCCGACTGGGATTGCCGGACGCCTTCCGCGAATTCCGGATCCTGGCTGCTCCGGACAAGGATCCGAATGCGGCTTTCTTTGCCGTGGTCACTTCCGATACGGACGACGGCTACGATGTAAAAATCGTTGACGGCAAAGGGAACATTTACCTGGTTCTTCAGGGTTACAGGACGAAGAATCTTCCGGATCCTGTCCCGGCGGATTTGCTCGAGCCGCTGAAACAGGGATTAAAAGCGTAAGAGCTGATTCGAAATTTGAGATTCGAGATTCGATTTTGAGTCTCGAATCTCGAATCTCGAATCTCGAATCCTTCATGGTTTCCCACCTTTATTGGTTGATACAGACTTTGGCGGATGTGCCGGAAGGCGAGGACTGGCTAAGCGACAGCGAGCGGGACCTGGCCTCCGGCTTTCGTTTTGACAAGCGTCGGAATTACTGGCGGCTGGGTCGCTTGACGGCAAAGCGGGCCGTGAGCGCCGTCCTTCAATGCGGTCTTACTGCTTTGGAAATACGCGCGGCGGCGGATGGAGCGCCGGAAGTGTTCCGGATGGGGAAGCCGGTCGATGTGTCGATCTCGATCAGCCACAGCCATGCCCGAAGCTTTTGTTCCGTGGGACCCTCGACGGCTGCGACGGGGTGCGATCTGGAGCGGATTGAAACCCGAGACCCCGGGCTTGTTCAGGACTATTTCTCCCCCCGGGAAATAGCCTTTTGCGATGCGGCCCCCGCGGAGAGCGTGCTGCGCGTTAATCTGATCTGGAGCGCAAAGGAGTCGATACTGAAGGCGCTGCGCGAAGGTTTGCGGCGCGACACGCGCAGCATTCTCGTTTGCCCGGATTTCAAGAAGTGTGAAGGAGCCTGGAATCCGTTCTACGGCCATTGTCTTGAATCCAACCGTACCTTCAATGGCTGGTGGCGCAGCCAGGATGGTTTTGTCTATACGCTGGCTTCGGACCTTCTTCTGGAGCCCTCGAGCGTGTTTAAGCATTAGGATATGTCGCGCGCAAGCCGCCGATGAAGACATTGTACCGATTCCCGGCGCCTTGAGCGCCTGTAAGGTGCGCGGCAGTGCAGCCCCGGCTGAAGGATGCGCAGCATCCGAAGGCCTGGGTTGCGGGCCGATAGCTCCATCAGCCCTGACAGGGCGGCGCAGCCTGCACCGCCCCTATCGGGACTTGCATCCATGGCGCCCTCCACCCCGGGCTGCTGTGCTGCGCGCCTGCGGCGCTCCCGCCGGGATTCAGCGACGATGGGCGATTCCTTCAGGGAACAGCCCCAGGCATTCGAGCCGTTCCGCGCATAGGATTTTTTTGTCGGGGGAATGGATGGTAACCGGCACGCTCCATGAACAAACACCATCTAAATGCGAGGCTTTGGAGCTCTCGCTGAACTGCCCGGCGCTTTCAGCGCCGGCAACGGGCAAGGGACTTTACCCCTATTGTTCGCTATCTTCGCCGATCGCCCGATAATTACTTGCGCGCTTGTTTTCGGAAATCAGGAAAGGTGCTATTCTAATCGCGCGATGAACAGTAAAAATCAAAGAATACAGCCCTTTCCCCGGGCTGCAATCGGTTTTCAACCCGAATTCCTGGATTTCCAAAAAGGAATCCGCGTGGGAAACCTGAATGACAATCAAAGGATCACGCGCATCCTGAAACTCGCGCTGGAAGCCCGATATCAGGAATCCTTTGTAACGGAGCGATTCGGCCGCGGGGTGTACTGGCAATGGATCGGGTTTGTGCCCCGGTCCAACCGGGAAGCCAAACCCATCTCTTCAAAGGTCAGTTTCGGCAGTTCGAAATTCTACCTGACAATCGACGGAGACGAGCGGCTTTTCAAATGCGGCTTCTCGGTGGAGCGCGGCATGATTCAGCCGCCACCCGACTTTCCCAAAATTCAGCTGCAGGAAGACTGGGACTGGCATCGCCTGCTCAAAAACCTGAAACCCGGCGGCGCCATGGAAAAGGAACTGAAGCGTCTTGTTTCCCGGGAAGGGTTTCGAGTGGAAGCGGGAAACTGGGACAGAAGGCACCTGTTCCGCAAGAGTAATTTTCCCGCCATGGCAAAACTGAAACAGTCTCTCGAGACGGCTCCTGCCGCGGAATGGGCCGGATTCCAGGTCTATTATCCGATGACGGAGGAAGACGTGCGGAATTCAAGCGGAGTTGATCTGATTGAATCCATGATGGCAATTTTTGAGGAGGTCACCCCGGCGATGAATCTGTGCATGCAGATCCAGCTTCGATAAACGGGGAAGACGAAAAAGAAAGCTATAAGGTGCCCGAGAATGAAACCGGCGAATTCCAAACCAAGGGGAAAAAAAGCAGCAGTCAAAACGATCCGGAAAAAATCAGCGGAAGTGCCGCCGTCCAGAAGTCCGATTAATGTGCTCCTTCTGGAAAATATTCATCCCGTCGCGGAGGAGGCATTTCGCGCGCGCAATTTTGGAAAGGTCGAGAAATACTCCGGCGCGCTTCCCGAGGACCAGTTGATAGAGCGATTGTCCGATGTGCACATCCTTGGGATTCGATCGAAGACGAACATTACCAAACGCGTGCTGGATGCGGCGCCCGACCTGATCGCTGTGGGCTGCTTCTGTATCGGCACGGATCAGGTGGATATGGAGGCGGCGACGAGACGAGGCGTGGCCGTCTTTAATGCGCCTTTCAGCAATACGCGCAGCGTGGCGGAGCTGACAATCGCCGAAGTGATCATGCTGGCGCGGCGGGCCGCGCAGCGGTCGATGGAGTTGCATAGCGGCCGCTGGGAAAAATCGGCCAAGGGCTGCATGGAAGTGCGGCGCAAGACAATCGGCATCATCGGCTACGGCCACATCGGGCCTCAGGTCGGGCTGCTGGCCGAAGCGCTCGGCATGCGGGTTGTTTTTCATGACATTGTCAAAAAACTTCCGCTCGGGAATGCGCGGCAGGTCAGCAGTCTGGAAGAACTGCTCAGGATTTCGGACTTCGTAACGCTTCACGTTCCCGATACACCGCTGACCCGAAAAATGATCGGCCGCGAACAGTTGCAGCGGATGCCCAAGGGGAGCTATCTGCTCAACCTCAGCCGGGGGTCCGTCGTGGATATGGTCGCGCTGCAAGGGGCATTGAAGAGCGGCCACCTGGCCGGCGCCGCGGTGGATGTCTTTCCTAACGAGCCCAACTCCGGCAAAGATCCCTTTCAATCCGAACTCCGAGGCCTCGAAAATGTCATCCTGACTCCCCACATCGGCGGCAGCACCGAGGAAGCGCAGCGCAATATCGGTCTCGAAGTGTCGGATGCTTTGATCGCGTATGCGGAAATCGGAGCTTCCGAGGGATGCGCCAACCTTCCGGAAGTGCATCTGCCCGCCATGGAAGACAGCTACCGCATTTTAAATATTCACACGGATGTTCCGGGCGTCCTGAGCCGGATCAATGGGCTTATTGCAGGCATGAGCGTGAATATTAAAGCACAGTCCTATAATACGCGGAACGGCGTGGGATACCTCATCATGGATGTAGAGCGCAGCCTTTCGCGGAATATCGAACAACAGATCGTGGCGCTCGACAGCAATATCCGCACGCGCCTCCTCTTTT
>CAZLHW010000034.1:6380-8691 GCA_964559085.1 uncultured Acidobacteriota bacterium
GGCGCGGTCTGCAGGTATCAAGCCTGCCTGTTCACAAAACATATCGCGTTGCCGGGTCCTATCCCACGAGGCGGATGCGAGCCTTGAACGCTCGTTTCTGGCCGCCGGCATACTTCATGAAGGCGGGCGAATCGATATTATTGATTACGCTGTCGGGATTGAGATGACTGGTCATATTCAGGACGGAAACGCGCACCGCCCACTCCCGCTTCAGCAAGCGCAGGCGTTTCTCAATCCCCAAATTAAGACTCGCATAATCCGGGAAGCGCAGTCGATTGGCTGATCCGATTACCTGTTGTCTTTCATTCAAGACGCTGAAGGGAAATCCTGTTCGATATTCAAAATGATAGCTTAGGAAAAGATTGCAGAAAGGGACCGGCGTCCAGCCGGAAGATACGAAACGGTGGGGTGCGTCCCATCCCAGCGGTCCCGGCTCCTGCGGATTAAATACCAGCGTATCAAGGGAATAGTCATAAACCTGATTTGTGTGTGTTCTGGACCGGGTGTAATGCGCCGATACTTCGGTTTTATCACTGAAAGAGTGACGGAACGACAGGAGGAGCGCCCGGTAGGAATCTTTGCGGGTATTGCGCAGCACAAAGAGGTTTCCCCCGCCGCCTCCGGATTCCTTGTTATAGGCAAGGCCGAAGCGGCCGCTTCTCATTGTGAAATTCGCCGCGAACCGATCCTTGCTTCCTACGCTCTGTTCCCATCCGATGCTGGTGGTATAAAAACGGGGTTGTTTCAACGCCTCCCCAGGCAGGACGAAGCGGCTGAGTACAGGTCCCATGGATACCGAAGCATAATCGCGATCATAAAAAATATCCGATCGCCGCTGATCGTAGGCCGGCCCCAGAATGGAAAGAGTCGCCGGCTGGAGGTATTCTCCCCAGGCGATCGTGAGTTTCGCATTGTTGTTTTTAAAGGGCATCAGGTTGGCCGCGACCCTGGGCGACACGGTAGTGCTGTGAAAAACTCGGTCCCAATCCGCGCGAAACCCGAAGTGCAAAACCAGCAGGGGGGAGACGCGCCAGGTGTTGTTTGCAAAAATCCCCACTATGGTATCCGTCAGTCGGAATTGACCCGAACCGGAGTAATCGGTGCGCTGGACAAGCGTATTGTCGATGCGTCGCACTTCCACCGGATTGCGGCTCGCGGAATGCTTCCATATCAGCTCGGCGGCATTGAATCCGAAATGAAGGTCGTGAGTTCCTTTCCATTTTCGCGCAGGCATGCTGGCGCTGCCGATGAATTGCCACCTGCGGGTTTTCTGCCGCAGCGATTCAAAGTGGTTGCCGGAAGAACCGTTTGGCGTCAGCGTGTACGGTTCATGGCCGCGCGGCAGGATTTCGTCATGGTTGAAATCAGCGGCCACCCCGAATTCGTAGAATGTCCTGCCGCTCCAAATCTGGTCTTTAAACGAAGCAAAACTGCGATATGCACGCATGCCTCGAGTGGTGGATATGGGGGAAAACGGGCCGAGACCCAGATTGGAGGCGCGTATCTGATTGTACAGGAAGCTGCTCTGAAGAATGTGTTTGGGCGTCAGACGCATCTGGATGCGCAGCATATTGTCTCCGGCCCACTGGCTGACGGAATCCTCATCCCGAGGCAAATCCTCAATAAGACTGCGAGTGTGCTGCACACTGAGCGCTTCGGAAAACCAGGCCCGCCCTTTGCTCAGAGGGCCCGAAAGGGTGAATCTGGGATACCAGCTGGTGAGATGAATCCCACGGTCTGCGCTGATGCCCGGAAAAAAGTTGGTGGCGCCCGCACGCCAGCGATCATCCCCGACTGTGGTATCCAGCGACAGAACGCCGGCTCCGGCACGGCCATATTGAGTCCCGAAACGTCCGGACTCAACTTCGGCTACGCGCACGCTGTCCACGTTTACCCGCACATTCAGATCTCCCGTGCTGGGGTTGCCGATGTCAAAACCGTCCAGAAGGTATTGCGTCTCGCCGGCCCGGCCTCCCGCGATATGCAACTGGCCCGAATTGTCCCGCAGAACCTCGGCCAGAGTTTCCAGACTGCTTCGAAGATCATGCGTTGTCGACACGGGGATGTCGCGGATTTCCCGGCTGATCAGAGACTCGGAGTGGGATACGACCTGGGAACTGATGCTGTCCGCCGAGGAATAGACTTCAATCTCCTCATGGATCTCCGTTTCGTGATTGACGGTAAATGTCGCCTCGTTGTTCCCCTCCCGCATGACAAACAGCTGATTCGTTAGCCGGAAAAATCCCGTTTTGTTAAAACCGAGCCGATATTCGCCCGCCTCAGCGCCCGAAAATTCAAACCTGCCGGCTGC
>CAZLHW010000034.1:8701-13220 GCA_964559085.1 uncultured Acidobacteriota bacterium
GTGGAGGATGTGGGCCCTGCCGTCAGGAGTCTGAATACGGACTTCGAGGAGCGGTACGGGTTTGCCGTCCTCATCAACGACATATCCTTTAAGGATAGCCGGGCCTGCGGCGCAAAGCGACAAGTCGGCGCAGCCGAGAAGCATGCCGATAGCGGCTAATAGTCTGCAGCAAAATAGAAAAGCAGAAGACGGACGAATGTAAAACCCCGGAGGCCGTAGTAAGCTGTACATAGCAGTCGGCCGAAGTATACCAGATAAGGCACCGATAGCCGTGCATCTGTATTGCTCTCTTTTCCGCAATCGGTTTATTGTAGTTCCGGAGGTTAAAGCGAATGGCAAAACAGGTTGGAGTATTGACCGCAGGAGGAGACAGCCCGGGTCTGAATGCTGTGCTCCGGGGCATCGGCAAAGCGGCGCAGGAACACTTTCACATGGAAGTAATCGGATTCCGCGACGGATTCCGCGGGTTAATGGAAAACCGCACCATGGATTTGGATGAACAGGCCTTGTCCGGAATCCTCACGCTGGGCGGCACCATCCTCGGCACCAGTCGCGACAAGCCTCACAGGATGTTGGTCGGCGGCAAATATATGGACATGACGGACGCCATCGTCGAGAACTATTATCGCAATCATCTCGATGTTCTGGTCTGCATCGGCGGCGGCGGTACGCAGAAGAACGCCTATCGATTGATGCAGAAAGGTCTCAACATCATCACGCTGCCGAAGACGATCGATAATGATGTTGTGTTGACCGACGTCTCATTCGGGTTTAATACGGCGCTGGGCATTGCGACGGAGGCGATTGACCGATTGCATAGCACGGCGCACAGCCATCATCGCATTATTTTGGTTGAGGCCATGGGGCACAAGGCCGGCTGGCTCGCCTTGGGCGCCGGCGTAGCCGGAGGAGCAGATGTGATACTAATCCCTGAAATTCCCTACGACGTGGATAAGATCGCCAAGGCAATCCTGAGCCGGAACCGCGGGGGCAAGCATTTCAGCATCGTGGCTGTTGCCGAAGGAGCCGTATCCGTCCGGGACGCCGCTGCGAGCCGGAAGGCGGAAAAAGAGAAAACCAAAAAGACTGAGAAAAATAGAAGCCGTAAAAAGCCGGCTCCAACGGACGGGGAGATGGCGCACGGCAGGAGCTCTCTGCAACTGGCCCGCCAACTGGACGCGCTCACGCGCCTGGAATCCCGGGTTACCATCCTCGGATACTTGCAGCGCGGAGGGACGCCTTCCGCCTACGACCGGATCCTGGCTACACGCCTCGGAACAGCCTGCGCAGCCCTTATTCAAAAAGGGCACTACGGCGTCATGCTTGCGGCCCGCGGCGAAAATGCGGAGACGGTTGCGCTTGAGGAAGTTGTAGGCAAAATTAAAACGGTCCCACTCGATCATCCGTGGATCGAGAGCGCGCGCTATGTGGGGACGTGTCTGGGAGACTGAGGCGGATTGCGCATCCGGCGGGAAATCGCCGCTGCCGGGTGCCGATCTGTTTTGGCCCATTTCCGGCTTCGGCTGGAGACATTAAAAATATCGTTGACAGTTTGCATCCCATTTCACTATTTTATTGGTAACCAATATTGGCTACCGCAAAGATGATAACGGACATGACAGAGACTATTCAGGATCAGATATTGAGAATACTGAAGACGAGCAAATCCGGTCTTCAGATGGAAGAAGTTGCGGAAAAGATTGGTTTGACGAGACATACGGTGGCTAAGTATCTGGAGGTCCTCCGCGCCGAGGGGAAGATTCATTACAGCAAGTTCGGCCGGACGAAACTATGGAAGGATGTATCGGCTGCCATTACCACCCGTTTGCTGGGATTGGAGGATCTCAACGATATTCTGCGGATAGCGGAAACCATCGAACGGGAAGACGATGCGGAAAAGGCCGACAGAATGGCGTCTCTCAAGGAAACAGCCATTTATCAACTGCAGCATGGCGAACCGCTCCTGAATTTGGGCGCGGAAATTGACGGCCGCCTGGTCGGCTTCATTTTTGGCGAAATCAAACTCTGGGAATTCGGCCGGGCGGAAAAAACCGGCTGGATAAAGGTCTTGGGCGTAGACGGTTAATTTCAAGGGATGGGTGGCGGAAATAAAATGGGACAGATGCTTCTCAGCCATTTCCAAAAGAAAAACGTCCGGAAGGGTCGGACTCTTGTGGACTGGTACGAGGGGGATCTCATATCCTATTTTAAGTCATTGGGCTTCAGCATGCTGAATATGATGCCCCTGGAGAGGGAAATTTAGCGAAGTCCAGCGACACATCCGGGAATGCAAGCAGCGGATCGTTTCCTGATACACCTGCCCTGATGCCGACGGTGGCCGGAGGGAATGAACGCAATGAGGTATGCAGAGACCGGATATAATCTGGAAATTGACCTGTCCCGCGGGAATGTGGAGAGGGTGGAGACGGATCCGGCATGGACGGCGCTCCACCTCGGAGGATTGGGCACCAATGCACGGATCCTGTGGGACCGGGTACAGCCTGAAACCGAGGCCTTTTCTCCCGACAACCTGCTGATATTCAGCGCCGGCCTTTTGGGGGGCACGCTTGCTCCCGGCGCAAACCGCACTATTGTCACGACCCTGTCTCCCCAGACGCGCTTGATGGCCTATTCCATGATGGGCGGTTTCTGGGCGCCCGAATTGAAATTTGCCGGCTACGATAAGGTCATTCTGCGCGGGAAATCTCCTGATCTTGTCTACCTTTATATAAACAACGATAAAGTGGAAATCCGGGACGCCGCCCATTTGCGCGGGAAGGGGGCCAATGAAAGCGCCGAGCTTATCCGCGAGGAGTTGAAGGATCCCCGTATCCAGGTCGCCGCGAGCGGTTTGGCCGGCGAGAACCGAGGCTTTTTCGCTTCAATCGAGCAGGGCCGGTCCAGCGCAAGCCGCGGTGGAATCGGCGCGGTCATGGGCGATAAAAATGTAAAAGCGATCGCGGTTCGAGGCACGAAGGACATCAATGTGGCGCGGCCGGCGGACTTTATCGGTCTTTGCCAGGAGGTGCTGCAATATATCAAATACCGCGAGGAGAGACCGATCCCGGGCGTCATGCCGATTCTTGCCGGTCTTGGATCCCCGCAGGAGATGAAGCTGATTGATGAAGAATGGCACACGACCAACTTCATGTGGGGGAACTCCCGGACGCGCCGAAAGGATTTCTGGACCAAGGAGGTGGAAGAAAAGTGGCGGCAGACGCAGGAAAGCGTGCGAACGCGCCTGATAAGCTGCTACAACTGCCCGATGAAGTGCGCTGCCATCATCTCGGTTCCCGGCGCGGCAACCTACATGATGAAGTGCTTCACCAAGCTGACATACACCATGGCGGCTTATTCCGATCTCGATTTCGGATTCCGTATCGCCCAGCGCGCTACGGAATACGGAGTGGACGGATTCTCGGCTCCGCAGGTTATGGCATTCGCTCTGGAGCTTTATGAGAATGGCATTCTGAACGATTCCGACATGGAAGGGCTGCCGGCCGATAACGAGGGCAGATTCTACTGGCTGCTCGACAGAATTGTCCGGCGCGAAGGGATCGGCGATGTACTGGCCGACGGCACCTACTGGGCCGCAAAAAAAATCGGGAAAGGCGCGGAGGAGTATGCCCACAACAACATTAAGAAGCAGGAGCAGCTGCCGCTCAAACTGGGCATGTTGAATCCCGTTTATTTCCTCATGTATTCCACGGGCGAGAAGATCAATATTACGCAGATCGAAGGCCAGTTTCCGCAATCGCCGTTCCTTACCAAAGAGGAAACCGAGGATTTCATCAAAGACTGGATTCAGGTGCCCGACGACAGGTTTAAGGAATATCTTCGGAAATGGCAATTTCGGGGGGAGTTTTCCAATCCCTACTATCCCGACATCCAGGCCAGCTGTGACATTGTGGACTGGCAGGAGATGATGCATTACATTGATGATGCTCTCGGGATGTGCGCCGGATTGTCTTCCTTCCCCCTGAAGCCTCCCTATCATATCCACAATTATCCGGCTCTCATTGCGGCCGCAGCCGGGCTCGGCATGGACGAAGCGGAGCTCAAAAAAATCACCAGAAGAAACCGCGCTCTCGTTCGGGCGGTAAATGTTCGGAGAGGCTTGAGGCGCGCGGATGAAAAGCCGCCGGAGGATCATTGGAAAAAGCGATTCCCTGAACTCGAGGCGCAGCTTCTGGATGCCTATTACAGGTTCAAGGGGTGGAACGATCAGGGCATCCCCACCGTGGAAACTCTGAAAGATCTGAATTTGGACTATGTTGCCGAAGATTTTCAGCAGAGAGGGATCCTTCAAAATGGGCAAAGTTAGAAAAAAAGTAAAGGTGATCCGAATCGATGTGGACAAATGCAATGGATGCCGCGCGTGCGAGGCCGTTTGTTCGGCTTTCCATGCTTCGCCGAAATACAGCAGCAGCAATCCGGCGAGAGCCCGCATCCGGTTGGTGCGCGCGCCCATGAAAGATGTGTACCTGCCTGTCTACGCGGGCGAGCACACCGTAGCGGA
>CAZLHW010000034.1:13230-15798 GCA_964559085.1 uncultured Acidobacteriota bacterium
ACCAGACCTACGACGTCACCGGCCTGCTGCGTCCGGGCGAGAACACCGCGGCGGAGTGCATGGGGCGCGCCAAATACATCATCGATGGGAAGGAGTACGGCGAGTGTGATTTCTGCAGAGCGTCCTGTCCATCCCGCGACGTTTTTAAAGAACCCGATTCGGGTCTTCCGCTGAAATGCGATATGTGCGAATCCGATCCGCCGCTTGAGGAACCCATGTGTGTTCAATGGTGCCTGAATAAGGCGCTGACATACGAAGAACGGGAAGAGGAAGTTGAGGACGAAGTGAAGCTTGAGGAGATGGAAACAGGACTCGAAGCGCTCGCGGCCAAATACGGGCTGCACAAACTGGCGGACTCGGTCAGCCGGCTGACGAGCCCACTGTGACCGGGCCGTCTGACCGTCGGGGGTATACACTGCCTTGGAAAATGTAGCCGATTACAGGGAAATAGTAGACGCCATCCGCGAAAAGGGCGGAGACGCATTCAAATACTGCTACCAATGCGGATTGTGCGATACGGTCTGTCCCTGGAACCGCGTGCGCGTATTCAGTATGCGTAAGCTTGTCCGGCAGGCGACCTTCGGACTAACGGAAATTGAGAGCGAGGAGATGTGGCGTTGCACGACCTGCGGCCGGTGCCCGCAACGCTGCCCGCGGGGCGTGGGCATACTGGAGGTCGGCGTGGCCGCGCGACGCGTGGCTACGGAATTCGGCGTTTTCCCCGATTCGGTCAAACCGTTGCGGGGCATAAGCGCCAGCCTGGTTGCGGAAGGAAATCCGATGAATGGAGAACGCGCAAAGAGGGCCGATTGGACACAGGGGCTTTCTGTGAAACCATTCGAAGAGGGCATGGAAATACTGTACTTTCCGTGCTGCTATCTCAGTTATGATGCGCGCCTGAAAAAAGTAGCCCAAGCCACGGTCCGGATTCTCAACAAAGCCGGAGTCGATTACGGCATCCTCGGATCGCAAGAGAACTGCTGCGGCGAAAGCATTCGCAAGACGGGCGACGAGGAGCTGTTCAGGAAACTGGCCAAAGAAAATATCAAAACATTCATCGATAGAGGCGTGAAGCGGATCCTCGTGTCTTCACCCCACTGCTATCATGCATTTAAGAACGAATATGCGGAGTTCAGGGTCCGCTTCGATGTAATACACATCTCGGAATATCTGTTTGAGCTGATAGACAGCGGAAGACTGAAACTCGGCAGCGAGTACCCAAGGACCGTCGCCTATCATGATCCGTGCTATCTGGGCAGACACAACGGCATCTATGATCCGCCGAGAGAATCGCTGAAGAGAGTTGCAGGCCTCAAACTGCGCGAGATGCCGGACGCGCACGCGGATAGTCTGTGCTGCGGCGGCGGCGGCGGCAGGATTTGGATGGAGACCCCGAAGAAGGAGCGGTTTTCAGACCTTCGGTTGGAGCAGGCCATCGGGGCCGGCGCCGAGGTTCTGGCAACGGCGTGCCCCTACTGTATTACCAACTTCGAGGACAGCCGCTTGAATCGATCGGACAGCGACGCCATTGCCATCAAAGACATCACCGAAATCATCCAGGAGGCTCTTTGATGCGCGTGACCCTGTTGGGTGCATTTCTTTGCTCCTTTGAGTCTTCGCGGTTCGGCGGTCCCGGAACCGCGAAAACGCATAGGCGCGCATTCATAAACAAGGGAATAGCGCAGTGAAAAAAGCACCGGAATCGCAAATACCGAATCTCTCCGGAAACGGCAATTTTGCAGATGTGCTTGTTGTCGGCGGAGGCATCAGCGGCATTCAGGCTTCGCTGGATCTGGCTGCCGCCGGATTCCGAGTTTATCTGGTTGAAAAATCCCCCACCATCGGCGGGCATATGGCGCAGCTGGATAAAACGTTTCCCACCAATGACTGTTCCATGTGCATCGAGTCGCCTAAATTTGTGGAATGCAGCCGGCATCCCAACATAGAGATCCTGACCTATACGGAGGTGGACGGCCTTGAGGGCGAGGCGGGAAATTTCACGGTAACGCTCGTTAAAAAACCCCGATACGTGATCGAGAGCCGATGCACCGGTTGCACCACGTGTGTGGAATACTGCCCGGTCCAGTATCCGGACCCGTTTAATCAGGCGATATCCGCCAACAAAGCCATTCACATCTACTTTTCACAGGCAATTCCACTGGTCACCTACATTGATGAAAGCTGTCTGTATCTGAAAGACATAAAAAGCCCCATCTGCCAAGGCGTTGCAATACCCTTGCGATTGATTTGACGCAGAAGCCGGAGAAGATGGAAATCAAAGTGGCCGGCATCATCCTGTCTCCCGGATTTGAGCCCTTTGATCCGAGGCTACGGGAGGATTATGGCTATGGCAGGTATGCGAATGTGGTCACCAGCCTGGATTATGAACGCCTGCTGTGCGCCACAGGCCCGTATGAGGGGGAGATAAGGAGAGCGACGGACAAGAAGCATCCGCACCGGATTGCCTGGATCCAATGCGTGGGCTCGCGCCAGGTAATTCCCGGAGGCAAAAGCTACTGTTCGGCCGTATGCTGCATGTATGCCGTGAAGGAAGCGATGATAACAAAG
>CAZLHW010000035.1:0-15772 GCA_964559085.1 uncultured Acidobacteriota bacterium
GATTTCCCCCGGCTGATAGACGACATCGTCCCAGCGCAGACGATATTCAAACGGTTGCTTCTTTTTGCGCCCCAGCGATTTCCCGTTTAAAAACAATTCGGCTTCATCGCCCGAGGTATAAACATGGACCGGAGTGGGAAGACCCACGCGCTCCGGCCAGTTCCAGTGCGGCAGAATATGCGCCATGGGCAGGTCCGGCCGCCATCGGGACTGATAAAGGTAAAAGCGGTCCTTCCTGAATCCGGCCAGATCAAGGATGCCGAAATAGGAGCTTCGCGAAGAATCGAACGGCGTGGGTTCTCCCAGATAATCCCCCCCTGTCCAGACGAATTCACCGCCGACAAATGGGTAACGGTCCTGCGCGGCAAATTCCTTGTCGGGTGACGTAGCCCAGGGAGGGAAATACAGGTCATAGGAACTCATTTGCCGGGCGGCGGTGTTCTGTCCAGCCTGCGGGCCCGCGACCAGGCCGGTGTCGTTGTGGGCGACCGGGAAGACATACTCTCCGCGGCTGCTGATGGTGGATGCGGTTTCGCTGCCGAACACGAAACGATCCGGATAGTTCTGATGAAAGACCGGGTATTGCGGCGGACCGCTGACGCCGTGCCCCGCGCCCTGGTAATTCAGCCCGACCGTATCAACTTCTGCGGGAAACGGGCTTCCCGCTTTCGCGCTGTTCATGGCGCTGGTGGTCGGCCGTGTCGGATCCTCTTCTCTTACAATGTCACGAAGCTGCTTCGCCATGGCTGCGCCGGCAGCGCCTTCGCCCTGCTCGAGGATCTCGTTGCCGATGCTCCACATAATCACCGAGGGGTGATTCCGATCCCGGCGCACCAGCATTCGGGTGTCCTGCTCATGCCACGCGGCGGACCGGCGTCCATAGTCGTTGGGCGGTCTCCCCATAAGCCAACAGTCGAAGGTTTCATCCATCACCATCAATCCCATCCGATCAGCCAATTCCAGCAGTTCCGGAGCCGGCGGGTTGTGGCTCGTGCGGATCGCATTCACACCCATTTCCACCAGCATTTCAAGCTGGCGCTGCAGCGCACGATAGTGCAGCGCCGCGCCCAAGGGGCCCAGGTCGTGGTGATTGCAGACTCCGTTCAGCTTGATACGCTCTCCGTTTATGAAGAATCCTTCATTGGGATCAAATTTTAACGTGCGAATTCCAAAGGGGGTTTCATAATAATCCACGACGCTATCGCCCCGGCGAACCGTCGTCACCGCCACATAGCGATTCGGTTTCTGGTTTGGCGCCGGCCCCCAGAGCATCGGATTCGGAACATGGGTTCTTCCTTCGGCAACTGCGCTTTCTCCCGGCTGAATTGTGAGCGCAACCGGGGGTATGCGCGCGACCGCTTTGCCGGTCATTTTGCCTTGGGAGTCCAGAAAATAAATGTCCGTGGATACGCGGGCCGTAACAGCCTGCGGAGACTCATTGTCGATCGCGGTTTTAATAGAGACGATGGCCGAGGATTTGGAAACTTGGGGTGTTGTTACATAAGTTCCCCATTGGCCGACGTGTACAGGCGACGTTTTTATCAGCCAGACGTTGCGGTAGATGCCGCCGCCGGGATACCAGCGCGAGGAGTTGGCGGGATTATCCAGCCGGATAGCCAGCTGGTTCTGTTCTCCTGCCTTTATATACGGGGTCAAATTAACGCGCCACGAAGCGTATCCATACGGCCATCCGCCGATCAGGCGTCCGTTCAGCCAGACGGTGGCGTAGGACATCGCACCGTCCATATCGAGAAAAATCGAGCGGCCGGCATCGGCGGCCGGAATGGCAATCTTTTTGCGATACCAGGCGACGCCGTAAAAAGGCAAGCGCCCTGTCGCCCCATTCCCGGACGTTGTGAAGGGGCCCTCGATTCCCCAATCGTGAGGCAAATCCAGACGGCGCCATGCACTGTCGTCAAAGTCGGCTTGTGCAAAGGCAATCGATGCCGCGAAATTGTCCCGAGGCCGCGTGTGTCTGCGGGCTTCTTCCTTGATGAAGGGATTGCCCGTCGGCAGGATCCACGGTTTAATCTTCTCGTAATCAAGAGCGCTCCACGCGTCCGGCGAATCCTGTTTCAGGAATCGCCAGTCGTTGTTCAAGGAGAGTGTTTCCCTGGGCGACGCGCTGGCGTCGCCGGCACACTCCAGCCGCAGCGGAACCGCAAAAGCCAGTGCAATCAGAATCGGGCGCAGGCGCATGATAGGACTCCTTTGAATGCGATTATCTTACAACAAAACCATCCCGCCTCCCGTGAATTGGAAAAATGGATCGGCCGGGCGGGGATCTGTGGTATTTTGTCCTCCCCATGAAATCAATGCCGCAGAATGCAGGAATCGGAGAATACGGCTATGGAACTGAGTGTGTTCGATATTGCTTCTTTTCTCCTGTTTTTTCTGATCGTGATCGGTGTGAGCATGTACAAAAGCCGCCGGGAGGAATCCGGAGAAGACTTTTTCCTCGCGGGACGCGGGCTTCTATGGCCGATGATCGGGCTGAGCCTGATCGCTGCCAACATATCTACGGAACAGATAGTCGGCCAGGCCGGGCAGGGCGCGGGAAATGTTGGGTTCGCCGTGGCCAGTTATGAATGGATGGCGGCCAGTACGCGTGTTCTAGTAGCCTTCCTCTTCCTGCCGAGGTTTTTAAGAAGCCGCAGCTTCACTATGCCGGAATATCTCGAGTACCGGTATCACCCCGCCGCGCGCGGCGTGATGGCCTTTTACACGCTCGTCATTTATGTCGGCGTAACCATTTCGGCCGTTATTTATTCCGGGGCTCTCACGCTGCACACCATATTTGATATGAATCTTCCGGCGGCCGTCTGGCTGATAGGCGGCATCGCCGCGCTTTATACAACGTGGGGAGGCCTGAAGGCCGTGGCCTGGGCCGACCTGTTTCAGGGAAGTGCATTGCTGGCCGGAGGCCTTGTCGTCATGGCAATCGGCTTTTCGGCGGCGGGCGGCGTGGGCGCTTTCATGGCCGCCAATGCCGACCGCATGCACATGATTCTGCCGGCGGATCATCCGGTGATCCCCTGGACCGCCCTGATCGTCGGTCTCTGGATTCCCAATTTCTATTACTGGGGGCTGAATCAATACATTACCCAGCGGACCCTGGCGGCTCAATCGATCCGCGAGGGGCAATTGGGTATTCTGTTTGCCGCGTTCCTCAAACTGCTGATTCCGTTTATTGTCATTATCCCCGGCATCGTCGCCTGCCAGCTTTACCGGGAGCAGTTGGCGGCAAACCCTGACGCCGCGTATCCATTGTTAATACGAAACCTGATTCCAATCGGCATTCGCGGTTTCATCTTTGCTTCCATTGCCGGCGCCGTGATCAGTTCCCTGGCTTCCATGCTGAACTCGGCTTCCGCCATTTTTACGATGGACTTGTATAAGCGCCACCTCAAAAAAAATGCTTCCCAAAAAGAACTGGTTGCCGCCGGGCGAATAACGACGCTTGTGCTGGTCCTTCTGGGGTGTTGCATCGCGCCTCAGCTGGGAAATCCGCGCTTCCAGGGCATTTTTAATTACATCCAGGAATTCCAGGGTTTCGTCTCTCCCGGCATTCTCGCTGCTTTTGTATTCGGCATGCTGTTCAAAAAGTGCCCGGCTGCGGCCGGGATTACGGCTTTGATTGCCGGCCCGGCGATCTATGGATTTCTCTTTGCTGCTGCCGAAGAAATGGCATTTCTGAACCGGATGGCGTTGACGTTCGGCTCTATTGTTGTACTCATGGCGCTCCTCACTGCCTTCAAACCGCTGGCTGAGGCCAGGGTAATGCCGGTTCGGGAAGGATTCACGGATATCACGACGGCAAAATCGGTGAAATATGCCGGCTTCGTCCTCATAGGAATCACGCTGCTTTTATACGGCATTTTCTGGTAGGCGGGTGGCTATGCACATACCCGAAAAATTACTAATGGAGCTCTATGGAGAAGAGAACCTCAGCCGGCAGCAGCGGCGCTATCATGATCTTTTGCGCGAATATTCCGAGATCTTTGAAAGACGGCAGCCTCTGTATTTTGTTTCTGCTCCGGGACGCACGGAATTGGGCGGCAACCATACGGACCATAACAACGGCAGAGTGCTTTGTGCGGCTGTGAGACAGGACGCCGTGGCTCTTGCCGGGCTCCGACATGATAATCATATACAGCTTTGGTCCTCCGCGTTTGCAAAACTGTTTGACATAGATCTTTCCGTGCTCGAGCCGCGGGAAAGTGAGAAATGGACAACCGAGGCTCTCATCCGGGGCGTGGCGGCGGGATTGAAAAAAGCGGGATTCCGCATTGGGGGCTTCAGCGCCGTTGTGCACAGCGATGTGGGCATCGGATCGGGGTTGTCATCCTCGGCCAGTTTTGAAGTTTTATTGGGCAATATTTTCAACGCGCTCTTTAACGAAAACCGAATCGATCCCATGGCCATTGCGCGAGCCGGGTGCTATGCCGAGAATGTTTATTTTGATAAGCCCTGCGGTCTTATGGATCAAGTGGCTTCCGCTGCAGGCGGGGTTCTATTGATTGATTTTATAGACGGCGAAAATCCGGCGGTCGAGCCGGTGCGGTTGGATATCGAATCAACCGACTATGTTCTGGCTGTGGTGGATACTGGGCGCGGTCACGGCGACCTGACCGAAGCCTACGCGGCCATCCCCGCGGAGATGAAAAAGTCCGCCGAATTTTTTGGAAAGCGCACGCTTCGCGAAGTCGAAGAAGACGCGTTCCGGCTCGAACTGGGCAGAGTCCGGAACCGGATCGGCGACAGAGCTGTTTTGCGCGCGCTTCACTTTTTTGCGGAAAACCGCCGCGTTTTTGAAATGGCGGAAGCGTTGAAGTCGGGCGATTTCGACCGTTACCTGCGGCTGGCTGCTGCGAGCGGCGCATCCTCCGAGCGCCTTTTGCAGAACATCATCCCGCCGGGCGCAGAGGCCGGGACTCAGGCTGTTGCGCTGGCACTGGGCGTATCCGGGGATTTTTTCCGCCGGAACATTCCCTGTAGCGGGGTGTGCCGCATTCATGGCGGCGGCTTTGCCGGCACAATCCAGGTTTATGTGCACAGAAGCTGCTTTGCGGATTACGTGCGTCTCATGACATCGTTGTTCGGGGACGGTTGTGTGCAGCCGCTCCACATCAGGGAGCAGGGGGCAAGGGTCTGGGCGCCCGCATAAGGCGCCGGTCCCAATTCACGGCAACGCATGCTTCTTCAGATATGCCGCAAGAGATTCCGCAGGCCTGCCGCAGACTCGTTCCACCGTGTCGCAGACGGCACCCACCTCGCCGGTTGCGATCTGCAGATAATGAGTGGTCCAGACTTCGACCTCGTAATCCGTCATGCCCTGTCCCGTTAAATGTCTGCGGTTTTTTTCAAAAGCGTCCATACGGCTGGCGTTGCGCATCAAACGCGTTTCTTCCGGCGTCTGCGGTATATAGACGATTTTTCTGCCAATGGCTTCGGCCAGGCGTTCTGCGGTCTCATGCATCGTCAGCGCCTCGGGGCCGGTTATATCATAAGTGTTCCCGTTGTGACCCGTCGCGGTAAGAACTTCGGCCGCAACATCCGCGATGTCGTCGCGCGAGACCCAGGAGATGCGCCCTTCGCCGGCCGGAGCCCTGATGAAATCGCCGCCTGCAATGAGTGCCGGCACTTTATCCATATAGAGGTTGGGTCTGAGGAAAGTGAATTTCAGACCGGAGTTTCGGATGATTTCCTCCGTATAAAAATGATCTCTGGACAAAATGAATGTCGCGTCCCTGGAGGCATTCAGGAAAGAGAGATAGACAATTCTTTCAACGCCGGCCGCAACGGCTGCAGTAACTGCAGCTTTATGCTGCTGCACGCGGTCATAATCCGGCATGGGCAGCCCGCTTTCGATGGAGCGCTGGATCGCGCCCATCTTATCCTGCGCCGAAACAAGAAACAGCGTCCGGATGCCGGAGAGCGCCTTTCCCATGGCCAAGGCATCTGCATAGGAATTGATGCGGGATAGGGAGGCATTCGGCAGTTGAGGCGCCCCGAGCGCGTTGCGGAAAATAAGGCGCAGCGGGATGTCCCGTTTAGAGAGACGCGCCGCAACTCTTCGCCCGATTTCTCCCGTCGCTCCTGTTATCGCATTCATAGGTTTGCGGGAAGTCGATTTCCATTTTCCTGCGGCCTGGAAGGCCGTTGGATGGATAGCTCCGGGCGCAGCCCGGAAGTAAGTAAGGAGCCGTAATAGGGGCCCTTGGAAGGGAGAAAAAAAGGAAATTGCCGGCACCTTTCGCCCCTTACGGGCTCGCTGACTTGCGATCCGCTACCGGGGGTTCCCCTCGCTGCCGAAGGCAGCTCGGTTCACCCCCGGCTATCTATCTTGCGCCGGCCTCCCGGCTGCGCTGCCCGCGATTGCCGCGGCCATTTCCCAAATGCATAAACTCCAAAGCCGCGTCCTTCCAGACGCGGTGGATTAATCCAGCTGCCCGATGACCTGGCGGTGCTCGTCTGAAGGAGGATTCGCCGGCCCGTCGGCCGGCGGAAGCGGCCGTCCTGTCAGAATGGCCGTCCAATTTCTCAACCCTTCCAGCGTAATAAGCGTTACCAGAACCAGCATGACGGCTGTCAGACCCAGGTTAATCCGGGCCGGAAGCGTCCCCTGCGGCCAGTAGATGTGGACCATATTTTTGATCCCGGCCGTGAAGGTCACCGCGAGCATAAAGCAGAAGGGAAGGAACGTAGTCAGCGCATAAACCCGCTTTCCGGAACGGCGGAGAAGGAACGTGGTCCCGATGACCAGCGCGGCAACCGCCAGCAACTGGTTGGCGACGCCGAACATGGGCCAGATCGTGGCCACACTGCCGTGATAGAGAAGGTAGCCCCAGGAAATGCACAGGATCGCGGATGTGAATATAACGCCCGGCCACCAGGATATCTCCTTAAACTTGGGAACGAGGGCCCCTAGGGACTCCTGAAGGATATAGCGTCCCACGCGTGTTCCGGCGTCGATGGTCGTGAGAATGAAAAGCGCCTCGAACATGATGGCGAAATGATACCAGTAGGACATGAGAGACTTGAGACCCGGAATCGAAGAGAAGATGGATGCCATGCCGACCGCCAGCGAAACGGCGCCTCCGGTGCGATGCGCGATCTCTTCGCCGACCATCATTGCCAATTCCTTCAGTTGCACGGGCGTCATGCCCAGTCTTGCAAAGGCTTCCGCAGGCGCATTGATCGCATAATAGTCGCCCGGTTCCAGCACCGCGGCGGCAATCAGCGCCATCAGCGAAACAAAGCCCTCTGTGATCATGGCTCCATAGCCTATAAACCGGATGTCGCCCTCGCTCTTGATGAGCTTGGGCGTAGTCCCGGATCCGATAAGAGAGTGGAAACCGGAAATGGCGCCGCAGGCTATGGTGATGAAGAGATAGGGCCAGAGCGCGCCGGGTATGACCGGTCCTCCGCCATGAATCCATTCGGTCAGCGGAGGCATCTTCAGCGTCGGGTGCGCTAGGACGATTCCAACTGCCAGAAGCGCAACCGTGCCGATCTTCATGTAGGTGGACAGATAATCGCGCGGGGCGAGCAGCAGCCAAACGGGAAGTACTGAAGCTGCGAATCCGTAAGCGGCGAGCAGGACGGCAAGCTGCGGCTTCGAAAAAAGAAACCAGGACGCATAGGCGGACTGCTGAACCACGTGTCCGAACAATACGCCGAATAGAACGAGCGCGACGCCGATAACAGAGGCCTCCGTTATTCTGTCCGGACGCAGGGACTTCATATACCAGCCGATGAACAGGGCGACAGGGATGGTCCACGCAATGGTGAAGGTTCCCCAGGCGCTTTCGGCCATCGAATTGACGACGGCAATGGCCAGGCCGGCAAGCGCCGTCACCATGATGAAAAGCGTCGCGGACGCCGTTGTGACCGCGGCGAGTTTTCCCATGTACCGGCCGGCAATGTTATGCAGCGCCTCGCCCCCGTGACGGACGGAAGCGAAGAGGATCACAAGATCATGGACGGATCCGGCCAGGACGGCCCCAAGAACAATCCAAAGAGCCCCGGGCATGAAACCGAACTGTGCTGCCAGGACCGGACCGATAAGGGGACCGGCGCCCGCGATTGCGGCGAAGTGATGTCCGAAAACCACAATGCGGTTGGTGGGCACAAAATCGCGGCCGTTATTAACCGCGATCGCAGGCGTGACGCGGGACGGGTCTACGGCAAGAACTTTGGCTGCAAGAAACGCTGAATAGAAGCGGTAGCCCAGAGCGAAAACGGCGATGCCAAACAGCAGAAGCCACAGCGAATTCATGCGCAAGCCCCCTCTATTGTCGAATTTCCCGCGTAGTGTACGTTCTTGTGCAACTCAATGCAACCGTGTGAAAAGGAGCACCCGCAAAGCCGGGAGACAGCCGGCGCTTTACTTGTTTTCGGACAGCACGACGCGTTGTCCGGGGACGGGCGCCAGCACGCCTTGCGCGCCATGGGATTCGAGAAGACTCGTCATAGCGCTCACCTGCTCTTTGTCTCCATGAACCGCAAAGGTGTGTTTTAGAACCTTGGAATTTGCGGCGTCGAACCAGGCCATCAATCCCCGGCGATCGGCATGCGCGCTCAATGCATTTATGGTGTGCACGCGGGCATTCAGGGGCACTTCTTCTCCGAATATCTTTAAAACGGGCCGGCGCTCCACGATACGGCGGCCCAGAGTATGTTCGGCCTGAAATCCGACGATCAGCACGATATTGCGAGGGTCGGCAATGCCGTTGCGCAGGTGGTGAACAATGCGTCCCCCTTCGCACATGCCGGATGCGGAAACAATGATGAGGGGACCCGGTTTGTTGTTGAGCGCCATGCTTTCCTGGACGCTGTGGGTAAACTGCAGGCCTCGAAACATCAGCGGGTTGTCGCCCTTGCGTGTGAGCGCCGCGGCATCTTCGTCATAGCACTCGCTGTGGCGCGCGTAAATCGCCGTGGCTTTGGATGCGAGCGGGCTGTCCACGTAAACAGGTGTCGGCGGAACACGTCCCTGTTCCACGAGTTTATTCAACAAGTACAGCAGGTGCTGTGTGCGGCCGACGCTGAAGGCCGGGATAATCAAGCGGGACTTCTGTTGATGAATGTCTTCAATGAAGCCTTTAAGCCGGCCCATCACATCTTCCGCGGATGGATGGTCTCTGTCCGCATAGGTGCTCTCGATCAGGAGCGCGGTGGCGCCCTCCACTTTGGCGGGATCGCGGATGATCGGTTGGTCCCTCTGGCCGAGGTCGCCGGTGAAGACTACGCGCTGCAATGGAGCGTGCGGCCGGCGGATGTCGAGTTGCACAATGGCGGATCCGAGGATGTGCCCGGCTTCGTGAAGAGTCACATAGACATCTCTTCCAAGGGCGATTTCCCTTTGCAGCGGCTCGGGCTGGATGTGCTGCATCAGCCGCTCAACATCCGGGATGTCGTACAGAAGCTCGAACGGCCTCTGACCGTGCGCATGCCGCTTTTTATTGACGAAGTTTACGTCCTGGGCCTGAAGAAACGCCGAGTCCCGCAACAGGATATCGCACAGTTCGGCGGTGGGGGGCGTGCAGATCACGCGGACTTTAAAGCCGTGTTTGTCCAGCGTCGGCAGGTTGCCGCTGTGGTCGATATGCGCATGGGTCAGCACCACGTCGTCGACTTTTGCAGGATCGAAGGGGAGATTGCGGTTGCGTTCGAACGATTCCTTGCGATGGCCCTGGTACAGGCCGCAGTCCAATAAAATGCGCAATCCGTTGGCTTCGACAAGGTGCATGGATCCCGTCGTCGTCTGTGCCGCTCCGTGGAATGTAATTGCCAGCATAAACCCTCCGTTGGTGAAGGCTGCATTTGATCCGAAAGTCCGAGCAATGTCACCGGCCGCCCGTATTGGTTGCTCTGCCTGGCGTTCTTTGCGTCATAGCGGTTAATTCGGCTCAACCTATAAAACGCAAAGCGCCAATAATCGCAATCGGCAAGCGCCGGCCGGGAAGACGGCCTCGAAATTTACGAAATACATGGCGCTTATATCCCGTTCCATGTAATGATCCGGGACATGCTGCTTTCCCTGTGCTTTCTTCTGCCCTTGGCGTCGGAGATCGGAACCCAATATCTACTGCGAGCCGATTCTGGAGTAGTATGGGAGGCTCCAGGGGATACATCCCCGAATGCCGCGTCCTGCAAAGAAATGCTGGACAGGGCAATTTCCCTGAATGACGGCTCGAGGCGGGCCGTCTCCGCCGGAGGACAACGGGCTCTGGGATTGGAAGTCGAAAAATACTTGCATGCCGTCCTGATCAAAAAAATATCCGGCTGCGTCTCTCTTGCAGCCGCGCAGAAGGATGCCGTACTGTCGAGGCGGATATTGGACTTGGCCTATTCCTACTCCGACGCTGCGGATCAAAAGATCTGCGCTGAAGCGGCCAGGCTCTATTCGGATCATCCTGAAATGACAAAAGCCATTCTTATGGATTTTGAAAGCAACAAGCGGCAGATCCTGACAGCGCTTCTGAGATCGGGGCTTGCCGTCCTCTATTTTGAAAAATCCGGAGAAACGGCGCATGTGAAGATGCTGCATGGGCTTCTCGATGAATTGGAGTCAAAATAAATGGACGGCGGCCGCGGGGACGCCGGAGCCGTCCCGGGATTCCGCATATAATCGTCTTAAAGAGTCCGAAGCATCAAACGAAAGGCATTCATGATCAACCCCGTCCCGTATCTTAGACCTCATCTTGCGATGCAGGAGGGATATGATGGCAGAGGAGCAATGCGTCAAACGGATTACGGAAGCTATTCAGAAGCATGACATTGAAATATGGAACAAATGGCGATTGGAAAATCCGGATGTGCGGCCGGATCTCAGCGGGATGGACCTGAAAAGAGCGGATCTTAAAACGGCGCTACTCCGGGGTGCGATTCTTAAGGAAGCAAACCTGCGGGGCGCCGATCTCAGCCGCGCGGATCTGCGCGGAGCCGAGCTGCAAAAGGCCAATCTCGTCCTATCCCACCTCGGCGGAGCCAATCTCAGTGAGGCGGATCTCAGCGGCGCAAACCTCTGTGACGCGGATCTCAGCGAAGCGAATCTCAGTGAGGCAAATTTCAGTGGGGCGGACCTTGTCGGAGCACTCCTGCAGGGGGCGGATTTAAGCAGGGCGAAGCTGGCCGATACTGTCAAAAATCTCTCCGCGTTCCAGATTAAGACCGCCCGGAATTGGGAACATGCCCTTTACGGTGCGGAGTTCCGGGAGCATCTGGGCCTGCAGTTGGATACCGACGAGACGCCGCAAAATGAGAAAGCACGACAAAAGGCGGAGACATAATCCATCCCCCTGCGGCGGCCTGTGATCGAAGCCCCTGCGGCTTGAATTGCCGGCATCGTCGGAAATTCCCGACTCCCGGAGTCTCTCTTGCTCTGCGGATGGGAAACACATATAAAGTATGAGTATGCCGAGTACGGACCAGACGCTGACGGACGACATCAAGAAATACGTTTCCATCAATGAGACCCTCCAGGTTCGCATTTTCGACGATCCGGATTCGCCCACGGGATACAGCAGGATTAATGACATAGCCGAAGGCAGGCTTGTCATCGCCTGGCCGACGCATCGAGGGAAGCGGATGCTTTTACACCGGGATCAGATGCTGACTTTCTTCATACTGCACGGAGAAGTGCCGCATGAATTCGGCGGGCTGGTGGATGAATTGGATCATTCCGCAAAACTGCCGCAGATCAAAATCATTCCGGGCAACTCCATCATCCGCGTTCAGCGTCGACAGAATTTCCGCATAAAAACGATAATCCCGCTCGAAATCGCGGCGCAGGTGCGAGATCCCAAAGAGGACTCTCTTTCCTCAATTTGCTTTCAGACAACCACCTGGGATTTGAGCGCCGGAGGGTTGTCCATTCGCTATGCCAGGCGCTTTCCGGAAGAAACCCCTGTTGAAGTAAAGATGGCGCTTCCGGACGAAGGGCCCGTGATCAAGCTTCCATGCCGCGTCGTCTATTCGGATGCGCTGGCTGAAAACCCGTCGATATATCGCACGGGCATGTGCTATCTGGCGATTACGGAAAAGGAGCGGGCCCGCATTGTGCGGTACGTATACAGAACTCAATTGAAAGGCCTGCGCTCCTGATCCCGGACATGCCTCCGAGGCCTTGAAGAACGCTTCTGTTTGAAACAAATGTGGATTCCGGCGCAGGTTCCCGGTAGATTAGACCGCGGAGCAGGCAGGAATGGACAATTGCATATGAAAAGATGCGAAGGTCTTCTAATGCGTTGTTTCCTGGCAATGGCCCTTTTCTGTGCCGCCGCGGCTGCGGCGGCCCTGGAACCGGAGGGTTTGTCCGCCGCGGACTTTGTACGCCTGATCCGCGATTTTTCCGAAGAAGGCGGCTACTTCCTTTCGGATAACTTCACCTCAAGCGAAGATTCCTACCTGACTATTGTAGATAAAATGAAAGACCTCGGCGCAACGGGCGGCGCCTACATCGGCGTCGGGCCGGAGCAGAACTTTACCTACATCGCCAAGGTGCGCCCGCGCATCGCCTTCATTGTTGACATCCGCCGACAGGCGATGATCCAGCATCTGATGTACAAGGCCATTTTTCATCTTTCGCCCACGCGCGCCCATTTCCTTTCCCGCCTGCTCAGCCGGCCTATGCCCTCCGCAAAAGATCCCGGCCCCAATGCGCCGTTGGATGAAATTCTCGAATTTTTCGAAGGCATAAAGGCCGACGGCAAAACCTATGCGGAAAATCTGGCTGCAATACAGAAAACCATTCAGGAAGATTTTCAGTTCCCGCTCTCAACCGGGGATCGCGAGAGTCTGGAATATGTTTACCGGCATTTTTTTACCAACGGGTTTGATGTTGGATTCGACAGCGGCATGCGGGCCGGCCGCGGTTTTCGCCGTATGCCGAACCTGCGAACGCTTCTTGCGAAAAGAGACCTGAACGGAAAGCAGGGCGGCTTCCTCGCCGGCGCCGATGATTACGATTTTGTGCGCGGCATGCAGCGGAAGAATCTGATTATTCCGGTTGTCGGCGATTTCGCGGGCAAAAAGGCCCTTGCATCCGTGGCCGCCTATCTTCGGGAACACAAATTGACTGTTTCCGTGTTCTATGTTTCGAATGTGGAAATAGTCCTGCTGGAGTGGGGGTCCCTCGTGCAGTTTTCCGATTTTGTTAAAAACGTAAAGAAGCTGCCTGCAAACAGTAAAACCCTGCTGATCCGCTCCACCTTTTCCTATTACGGGCATCCGGCGAGGCTGCCCGGATACCAGTTCTGCACATTTCTGCAGACTCTTCCCGCTTTTCTGCGGGATTTCGATGCAGGCCGGTACCGGAGCTATAGGGATCTGTTGCTCGCGGACTACATTGCGGCGGATAAAAACTAGGCGCCCCATTGCGCGGAAAGAGACGACACTATGACTTCTGCGGTACCTGAAGGCAGTGCTGCGAAAGAATATGCCGAGAGAGAAAAAAGAGTAAACGATGCTATTGCGATGAAAGTGCCGGACCGGGTTCCGTTTCAGCTTTTCGTCGGCTATTTTGCCGGAAAATATTGCGGCCTTCCCTTTTCCTCGGTCTACTACGACCCGGCCAAATGGAACGAAGCCAATATTCGAACCATAACGGAACTGGAGCCGGACGTTTTCTGGGCGGAGACCGCCGGCCTGTGCGGAAATGCGCTGGAAATCCTCGGCCCGCTTCAAATGCGGTGGCCGGGTTTTAATGTGCCGCCGAATCTCAGCCACCAGATGGTGGAGTTGGAGCCGATGAAGGCGGAGGAATATGAAGCCTTTTTGAACGATCCGTCGGACTTTATCCTGCGCGCCTACCTGCCTCGGGTGTTCGAGGCAGCGGCGCCTATGGCGAGGTTGACTCCGGTCCGATCGCTTATGGGGCCATGGGGGATGGCTTCCTACCTGGCGCAATTTACGCAGCCCGATCTGGCCGCCATGCTTGAAAAATTCCGCAAGGCGGCGGAGCTTCAGTCGGAATGGCAGCGCCGGAGCGTTGATCTCACTGCCGAAATGGCGCGGCGCGGTTTCCCCAGTTACAACACTTCAAGGATGATGTGCGTGGCGCCTTTTGACGTGATTTCCGATATGCTCCGCGGCATGCGCGGTTCTATGTTGGACATGTACCGCCTGCCCGACCGGCTGCTGGAAGCCTGCGATAAGCTCTGCAGGGAAACCATTCGGGCGATAAAGGCATCGCCCGCTCCCGAAGACGGGAGCGTCAAAAGGGTCTTCATGGCGCTCCACAGAGGATCCGACGGATTTATGTCGCTGCCGCAATTCGAGAAATTCTACTGGCCGACGCTGAAAGCCGTTTTATTGGCCCTGATCGATGCAGGGTGGACGCCGTGCCCGTTTTTCGAAGGAACCTGGGATCAGCGGCTGGAATACCTTTGTGAATTGCCCAGGGCGAAAGTCCTCTGCCACTTCGCTCAGACGGATGCGTCAAAAGCAAAGGCCGTTCTCGGAGGGCATAGCTGTTTTATGATGGATGTTCCGGGGTTTCTGCTAAAGGCCGGCAGCGTGAGGGAGGTGGAAGACCATTGCCGCAACCTCATCGATGTATGCGGCAAGGACGGCGGCTTTATTATGACGGCTACATGCCTGGACGAAGCGAATCCGCGAAATGTTAAAGCCATGATTGACATAACCAAGACCTACGGCGCCTATGCGTAGAATCCGGGCGGGACGGATTCGAAGAGTTGAAGTTTGCGGAATACGCGAAATCGATAGCTTTTCTCATTCCTTAGTCGATTGAGGCGTTACGCGCCTGCCCTGGTTCAGCAGAGCGTGATGGATGCGCGACTGGAAGCGCCACCCCTGCGGCGTCCGGACATAAACGTCTTCATAATAGCCGTCGTATTCAATTCTGTTGGGGTCCCCGCCCACTCCAATCATGAGCATGTCGACGGTTCCCTTTGCCCCCTCCGGAGTCGCGGTAATGATATGGTTGGTGTAGATGTGATGGACTCCTTCTTTAATCCAGGGCACGTCTTTGCAACCCTTCGAACCGCCTCCGGAAACCTCCGCCAACTGCTCGCGCCCCTGAAATTTAAGGCGGACCTTGCCGTCCAAAGTGGGCGCGAAGTATCCGTCGGCTGCAAAAAGATCGGCATAGTCATAGCCGTTGTTCGAGCAGGTGTCGATGGCGCGCGCATACTTGGCCACCAGCTGCTGGATCTGAAAATAATCCAGAGCCGTAAGCTCTTCCATGGCCTGATTCCGTACGCAAGCCGAAGAAGTGAGAAGCAAAAACAGAACACACAGTATTCGAATCCCCATCCTGTCCCCCCCCTAATGATTTTGAAAACGATTGCTACAGTGTCCCTCATTATATTAAGGGTATAGTTCCGCAATACGGAGTTTAAACGCAACAACGGGTCCGCAATCCGCCTATGGGGAATCGAGTTCGTTCTTCTTGTCGCTTCCCCCTGCTGGTAAAATCGGTGGCTGCCTGGGAGCGTGTCCGAGAATTAGGATATGTCGCGCGCATCCCCAGCGAGGAACGCGCGCGGAAGGAAACCCAGGAACGGAGGAGTGCGCTGTGAGCGATCAGGAAGAAGATTTTGCCGCAATGTTCGAGGCTTCGCTTCAAACCCGGCAACTCGAAAAGGGGGATGTGACGGAAGGCGCGATTGTTTCCATCGGTCCCGAGGTTGCGCTGGTGGATGTGGGAGGAAAAGGGGAAGCCGTTCTGGCCGTCGATGAATTGAAGGATGCCGATGGGAAAAGGGAATTTGCCGTTGGGGACCGCATACAGGCGATGGTGGTT
>CAZLHW010000036.1:0-15595 GCA_964559085.1 uncultured Acidobacteriota bacterium
TAGCGTCCTCTCGGGATACTCGACCGGATCCTGGCCCTCCAGCGGATCCACATGGCCGTCTCTATCCACAACAACGGCGCGCACCCCATGGCATTTTTCCAGATAGACAAAGGCTTTTTTCAAAAAGGAGACATCTGTCAGGTAGGAGGCGATTGTATGCATGTCAAAGTTGCCCCGGGCCATTCAGCAGGTGCGCAACCTCTGCTTGAATGGCTTCTCTGCTGATCGGCTTGTTCAAAAAACCCTGGCAGCCGGCTTCTCTCGCGCGTTTAAGATCGTTTTCCCCTCCCAATGAAGTAAAAATAAGGACAGGAATGGGGTGGACTTGATCTTTGCTGTGGCCTGGATCCCGTCCATGACGGGCATTTCAACGTCCATTATAATCAGTTGTGGGTTGTGTCGGAGGGCCATATCGCAGCCTTCCTTGCCGTTTTTTGCCGTCACAACCTTATATCCCGCCTCTTGCAGGATTTGTGAGACCACGTGGCAAATCATGGCTGAATCATCCACAACAAGTATTGTCTTGTTCATAGACTCCGCCGTTTTTGCTTTCTACCCGAGACTGGATACGTCCGAAAAACCGGCTGCTCCTCCAAATCCTTTAGTTTGTTGCCCCCATAGCCGGATGCCGCCCGACATACAGTTCCGAACATCGGGAACCGCGGCGCCAACCGAACCGGAATGGATGAATTCCATAAAGCCGTTTTTTACATGGCGCCGTTGTGATATACAGCTACTATATCTTTGCCCGTGCGGGCACAAACCGAGCAGAGAGGATTGCAATGAAATATAGAGTCTTGACAGTGTCGAGGGAGTACGGAAGCGGCGGCGCCCCGATAGCGAATAGGATTGCGGATATACTGGGTTGGCGGCTTGTGGATAAAGAGCTTATCACCGAAATCAGCAATCGGGAAAAAGTCCCTCCAACGGAGGTGGCCGCATTTGATGAGAAGGTGGACCCCTGGTTCCATCGCATTACGCGCCTTGTTTGGGGGCTGGGGGCTGATGGGATCTCTGCGGTGGCTCCCGTGGAGATGTTTGATGCGGAACGGGCGGCCAACCTGGCCAGGAGAGTCATTGAAGAAGCATACAAAATGGGGAATTGCGTTATAGTCGGCCGTGGGGCGCAATGTATCCTGCGCGACAGGCCCGATGTCTTTCATGCCTTTATTTACGGGCGCCGGGAGGACAAAATAAAACGCCTGCAATCCCGCGTCAGTCCGGGCACGGACATAGAGGCCCTGATGCGCTCCATGGATGCGCAGCGGGTGGAGTATGTCCGGCTGCACTATAAACAAAACTGGTTGAACCCCTATTTGTATGACATTATGATTGACTCCAAAGGACAAACGGAAGCGGTGGCGCAACTGATAATTTCGGCCATGAAGATGGGGACCGATTGCGAAACCGCGTAAAACACATGCCTTCCCGGAGGCGGAGGTCGCAGCCCGATTCCGCCCTTGTTCGCAATGAATTCCCGATTCGGTGGAGCGGCAAAGAGACTCCGGCTGCGGGGGCGGCTGCCAACCATTTTTCGCCGGAGTGATAACCAAACGTATAATACGGGTACGGCAAGGAGATGCTCATCATGCAAAGCAACGAAACACAGCCGATAGACAGAAATGAACCGCGCTATCGCATCGATGCGAAAATTCATGACTCTCTCATGCAGGGCGCCAAACCGACGCCGCTGCCGCACAGTGAGGAATCGCCTGCGCTTCCTGAGCCCATTTACCCGCAGCGGCCGGATTTATGCGGCGACGTGGAGCCGAACCCCAAATACCTGCCGTCGGACGGCAACCCCTATCGCACGCGCATCAACCCGTTTATCCTGAGAAGAGCGCTGCGGGGATGGCTCTATCCCTATCTGCGGTCCAGAATCCTCCCGGGCGATTTCCATCCGATCATTGCGTTTCTCTTCACCGACTATAAATGCAATATCGATTGTCATTACTGCTGGGCCTATAACAATCAGACGCCCGGCATGACGGAGGCCATCGCCCGGCGGTCCATCGATTGGCTGCACGACATCGGGTGCCGCGTGCTGGCTTTGATGGGAGGAGAAGTCCTCATCCGGCCGAAGTTTGTGCACAAAGTAGCCTATTATGCCGCGAAAAAGGGTTTTTGGATTTACGTGCCAACAAACGGCCGCCTGATGCGCGAGGATGTTATCGACCGTCTGGGGGATGCCGGAATTGCCACCGTGAACCTCGCCGTCGATTCTGTTGCGGACCGAAAGGAACTGCCGAAGGCATTGAAGCCGATTCTGCCCTATTTCCGGTATCTGATCAAAAAGCAGTATGTTTATGATTTCAGCGTCTTTTTCAACATCAATATTACACGGATCAATATTGACGATGTAAAACAGCTCACGGAAATCGCGCGCGATTCCGGCATCGCCACGGACTACCATATTAATGAATCGCCGATGCTGGATCAGCCGCATTTCAAGCACAATGACAGGAACAGCACGTATATCACGGAGGAGGACTGGCCGCGTATTGATGCGCTCGTGGACTGGCTTATAGAGAAGAACAAAGCGGGGTATAAAATGGTAAACTCGGTCCGGCGCCTGCAGGAAATGAAAGACTTTATGCGCGGCAAACTCCAAAGCTGGAATTGTCGCGCGGGGCAGAACTCGATTATCATTCGGCCCGATGGTACGCTGGCGCCCTGTTGCCCGCTGTATCCGGCACCCCATGATTGGGGCGTTGTGGAGCATCCCCGGTTTGACATTGCACAGCTTGATGCCATGAAGCGCGATTGTCAGAAACATTGCTTTTCAACCCTCAACCATAATCTGGCTTACTGCTACGAAGCCGGCCGGGCGATTCGATGGACGCTCAAACAGGCGCTGCGGGGATTCCGGGGGACATCCGGCAGCTTTGAAGACTAGGATGTGCCGCGTTCGGCGGCATCCCGGCCCTTCAGGCATGTGCGATTGGATTTTTTACAACGCCCGCGTGATAACCATGGATCCGGCGCAGCCGGAAGCCGAGCTGGTGGCTGTGTCCGGGAACAGAATCCGGGCGGTAGCCGGAAACGAGGCGCTTGATGACCAGCGTACTCCTGAAACGCGCCTCATAGACTGCGAAGGCGCCGCGCTGCTCCCCGGCTTTATTGATGCCCACTGTCATATTCACGCTCTGGCCGAATCGCTGGTCTCTCTGAACCTTGCGCCCGGGGAAACCGTTCAATCCATCTCGGACATGCAGCAAAGAATACGCGAGTACTGCCGACGCCTGCCTCCGGGGACGTGGGTGCGCGGAAAAGGCTACCACGAATTTCATCTTGAGGAGAAGCGACACCCGACGCGGTGGGATCTTGATGCAGCGGCTCCGATGCATCCGGTGAAAATCACGCATCGCTCCGGCCGTGCCCACGTTCTCAACAGCCTGGCATTGAAGCGCGTGGGAATCACTCATGAAACCGGCGATCCAGCCGGCGGATGGATCGATCGCGATCCTGAGACGGGGCTTCCGACAGGCGTTCTCTTTGGCATGGGCGCGTTTCTGGCAAGCAAAATCCCGCCGGTCGAGGATTCTGCGATTGATCAGGGGATGGTCTTGGCCAATACGCGCCTGCTTTCGTACGGCATCACGTCTCTACAGGATGCCGGCTCCAGAAACGGGAAGAAGCAATGGGAGCGGTTCCGGTCCTGGAAATCGAGGGCTCTATTGAATCCGCGCGTCACCATGATGATGGGCTACGAAGGATTTGAGGAATGGAAACGCCATCGTTTCGGTTGCGATGCGCAGGCCGATCTCCGGATGGGATGCGTAAAAATTATCGTCAGCCGGGCGACCGGTTCTCTGGAACCCTGCCGGGAAGAACTCAACGAAATGATTCTGGCCGTTGATGAGGCAGGTTTGCAGGCTGCCGTCCACGTCATTGAAGAGCCGGAAATTGAGGCGGCCTGTGATGCCATTGAGCATGCCCGGCGCCGGCACGGCCGATCCGGTCCCCGTCACCGGCTGGAGCATTGTTCTGTCTGTCCACCGGGTCTTGTAAAACGCATGGCTGAACTGGGAGTGACGGTGGTGACCCAGCCGTCGTTTCTTTATTTCAGCGGAGACCGGTACCTGGAAAGCGTCCCGGATAGTCAGAAACCGCATCTTTATCCGATAGGCTCCATGCTGCGGAACGGTGTGCGGGCAGGATTCGGGTCGGATTTTCCGATTGCGGATGCGAATCCGATGACCGGCATTTATGCCGCGGTAACAAGGGCAACGCAAGGCGGCAATTGGGTTCTTCCCGAAGAGGGAATTCCGCTATCGGATGCGTTGCGGCTGTATACGCTGGATGCCGCGGCAGCCGTTTTCGAGGACTCAATCAAAGGATCCATCACCCCCGGAAAACTTGCCGACCTGGTTTTGCTTGAAAAAGATCCCGGGGAAATGGACCCGCATGAGATAAAGGACATCCGGGTGCGACTTACAATGCTGGACGGCCGCATTGCATGGCCCGGCAACGCATTCATCGAGCCGCCGACTCGCGGATATTCTGCCGGCTGCAGTTTTCAATGATCCCTTTTTCTCTAAGGCTGCGAAGCTCCGCCTCCGAAATTCCGAGCAGTTCGCCAAAAACATAAGCATTGTCTTCGCCCAGCAGGGGCGCGGGCTTCCAGCCGTCTGTTTTCTCCTTCCACGGCCAGAGTGCCGTGCGGTCTGAAATAGAATCGCCCAGGACGGGATGCCGGAGGCGCACAAAGAAACGGCGCGCGGCCAGTTGACGGTCTCCGGCCAGATCTGCGGCATTCTGCACAATTCCGGCGGCAATGCCGTTTTTCTGCAGTCGCTGCACGAGGGTCTCGGCCCGATAGCGCCTGGTCCAGCGGCTTAGGATCGCATCCAGATCTGCCTGATATTTTTTTCTGCCGGCATGCGTCGAGAATCGGGGCGCCGTCAATTCAGGTTGATCGGCGATTCTGCAGAATTTCCGCCACTCGCCTTCGTGCAAGACAGCGATCACGCACCATCGATCCTCGCCTCGGCACGGATAGCAACCGCAGGGAGCGGCGTTTGGACTCTCGCCGGAGGCCGACGTTGTCAGGCTGCACAGCGCTTCGTATGCGGAAATGTCGATGCAATGGCCGCAGCCGGTTCGATCGCGATATTCAATGGCGGCCAGGATTGCCAGCGATGCGTAGAGCGCCGTGATGCTGTCCCCGAAGGCATAGCCGATTCCCGTTGGAACCTCGAGCGATCGGGAGGTTGCTGCCGTAAGTCCGGACAGCGCATGGAACGTCGGCGCGAATCCCGTAAAATTTTTCCAGGGTCCGCTCTGCCCCATCGCGGAAATGCGCGCCAGGATGATGTCGGGTTTGTAAGCCTTCAGTCGTTTATAGGTCAGGTTCCAGTTGTTTAGAACACGGGGCGAAAAGTTTTCCACGACAACATCGCTGATGGAAACCAGCTTAAGCAGCAATTCCCGCGCTTCGGGCCGGTTCAAATCGAGCCCTATGCTGCGCTTGTTTCTGTTCCAGTTGCGGAATGCGGGTGTGTCGTTTTTCTCGGCGCCGGTTGCAATGCAGCCGGATTGAACCTTCAGGACCTCCGCTCCGAAATCGCCCAGGATTCTGGTCGTATAGGGCCCGGCGATCAGTCGTGTAAGGTCGAGCACCCGAATCCCTTTAAGAATGTCCCGGCTGTTCTTGAATGCCGGCGGCGCATTTTCGCGGTTGGGCCGCGCCGACCTTGTGGCGGGGCCGGCGCAAAATCTGTAAGGCACGCCTTGGATTGCAGTCTTGCGGCCGGCGACGCGTTGCAGGGAATCAAAGAAACCTCGAGCTTTCAGTTGGGGACTTCGGAGCACCTCCTCCGGAGTCGCGATAGGGCCCCAGGGAAAACCCATAGCCTGGCCGAGGGCAAACAACTCGCGTTTTGTTTTTCCTCGCGTCCAGGCTTGAACGCTCTCGGTCATCGCGGCGTAATGCGTTTGGCGAGGCGCTGTGTCCCGCCGTTCCTCCTCCCGAATGTCCACCGCGCAACCTTCCGATTCCAGGAGTTCGCGAACCGTATCCCAATTCCGAAGAATCGGAATTTGAATATATCCATCCTTACAGCGGACGACCGTGAATGGTTCCTGCGCATAATCATCGCCGCGCCTGCCGGATAGGGTTCCGTCATGGAAATAGTCAACCAGTACATGGTCCAAGGTGGATGCTACCGCTTCCTGGATGGACAAATCGATATGACAGCCCGCGCCGGTTATTTTTCTTCTTCGCAAATTGAGAATCACCGCATTGGCGGCGAAAAGCGATGCCGTGTTGTAAGTCTGAAGACCTGCCAGTTTCAGCGGTGCTCCCGATGGAGTTCCTGTGATATGCATCTGGCCGCCGAAGGCTGCGTAAACAGAATCCTCTCCGCGGAAATTTTTTCTTGGCCCCGTTTGCCCGAAACCGGAAATGGAAATATGGACAAGGCGGCGATTGATTCGCCGCATTTGTTCGTTCCCGAATCCGATCGCCTGGAGGAAGCCCGGCTGAAAGCTTTCTATCAGTACATCCGATTCTTGCAGCGACCGGCGAAAAGCGAGTCTTCCCTGACGGCTTTTCAGGTGCGCGGACGCCTCGATTGGACGGCGGCAGGAAGAAAAGTGAGAAGATCCGGAGGGTGCGTTTGCCCGATCCCCGATGCCGGCAACGCAAGCGCCCAGGTCCGCCAAAAGATCCGCGCACAGGCTGCCCACGGGTTCTGCGAGGTGCAGAACGCGGATTCCTTCCAGCAGTCTTTTCGGCCTTCCCTTCATAGGGGGATTAGGTGGCGCACATGCCGCCGTCCACGGATATAGTGGCGCCGGTAATGAAAGATGCGGCGTCCGAGCACAGCCATAGAACAACCGAAGCCATCTCTTCGGGGTCCGCCAGGCGCTTCATTGGAATGCCGCTGTTGATATGGTCCCTCTCCTCCGGGTGATACCGGGTCAGGTTTTCCATCAGTTTGGTTTTGTCTGTCGGGCCCGGGCACATGACGTTGACGCGAATGCCCGATGCTGCATATTCAAGCGCCGTTGCCTTGGTGAGGCCGATCATGCCGCTTTTGCTCGCGTCATAGGCGCCGAATCCCGGGACTGCCTTCAGCGCTCCCAGCGAGGAGTTGTTTACAATGGCGCCGTATTTTTGTTTGAGCATCTGCCGTATCTCATACTTCATGCACAGAAAGACGCCTTTCAGATTGATATTCAGAGTGCGGTCCCAGATCTCTTCCGGACAGTCCGCGACATACACAAGCGGATAGCGGCCGCCGTCGGGTCCGATGCCGGCGTTGTTGAAGGCATAATGAAGGCCTCCGTAAAGCCGAACCGCCGTTTCCACCATCGCCTCGACGTCGGCAGCCTTTGTGACATCGCATTGGACAAACGTCGCTTCCCCTCCTGCCGACTTGATGAGGGCGACGGTTTCTTCGCCGCCGGCAATATTGGAATCCGTGGAGACGATAACGCGGGCTCCCTCGCGCGCAAAAGCCTGTGCAGCAGCTCTGCCCATGCCGGAAGCTCCTCCTGTAACCAATGCCACCTTGCCCTGAAAGCGCTGGACCATACGCAGTCTCCTTTTATCTCCTTTGACCAATTTGCGGAGTTGCCGTATAAGATAATTCCACAGAACCCGGAAAATGCAGCGAAAAAAGTTCCGTTTTCAGCGGGGGGATAAGGAATATTCATTTGGAAAAACAGAGTGTGCGAGCCCTCTGTGTCGCTGCATTCGGTGGGTGCAGCCGGAGGATTCCAGCCGGCAGCTTTGCGGGAAAACAGCCTTGGCAATGATGCGATTCACGCTTTTGATATTCGTCCTCCTTCTGCTGGTCCAACCGGTTTCTTCCCCGGCAGCCCCCGCATTTAAACTGGCATTTTCCAGTTCTTTGCCCGGCCATGACACGCTCAGCATCGTGCTGGAGGAATGGTGCAGGGAAGTGAAGTCGAGGACAAACGGCCGGATCCACGTGGATTTTTATCCCGGAGGCATCCTGACGCCGGCGCCGCAGACCTATGATTCCGTTACTACGGGCATTGCCGATATCGGTTTTGCTCCCATGGGAGTGAATCCCGGAAGGTTCCCGCTCGCCGAAGTCATGGAGCAGCCGATGGGAATCCATAATGCATTCCTGATGACGAAGCTTTCCAACGACTTTTATCGCGCATTCAAACCCAGGGAATTTGCTCAGGTGAAGGTGCTGTTTTTTCTGAGCGCCAGCCCCGGCCTGCTCCACACAAAAAAACCTGTTCGCAGTCTCGAAGATCTAAAAGGACTGAAAGTGCGCTGCCTGGGCGGGACCGCGGCGCGGGTGCTGAAAGCTCTCGGCACTGTGCCGATTATCATCCCGACAGGCGACACGTACGATGCCCTGCGTAAAGGGATAGTAGACGGCGTTGTTGCGGCCTGGGATTCTCTCGAAACGATGAAATGGGGCGAGGTCCTCCCCTTCACAACCGTCAGCTACCATGCCGCGACGGGCGCCCCCGGTGTTGTCGTGATGAATAAGGACGGGTGGAGCCGCCTGCCGCGGAATGCGCAGCGTATCATCGAGACGCTTTGCGAAGAATATGCGGTGAAGCTAAGCCGCCTTTGGGATGAAAAGGACCAGAACACCATTAAAAAATGGACAGCCAGAGGCCACACTTCCATTTTTCTGAGCGCGAAAGAGGAAAAGCGCTGGGCTGAGGCCGTGTTGCCTCTCTATGATGTTTTTATTCGGGAGAAATCCGCCAAACTGCTGCCTGCTGCCGAGGCACTGGCGTTCTGCCGGGAATGGGTGCGCACTCATCTGGAACCGCGCCGCCATTGATGCCGCAGATCTTGCTGGAGTGAGAAGCCGGAACGATTGCAATGGAGACCTGAGTGGACATGAGAAAGATTGCGCAGTTATTATCGGCCCGGCTGAGTTCCTGCATGGAAGCGATGGCGGGAATTGCACTCGTCGCAGTGATGCTGCTGATCGGAGCGGATATTGTCGGACGGATGTTGGGTTGTCCTGTTCCGGGTGCTTATGAGCTGGTGTCTTTGGCAGGCGGACTTATCATCGGGCTGGCCGTGCCGGGTACTTCCCGCGCAAAGGCCCATCTTTCCGTCGACCTTCTATTGAGCCGGCTATCCGGCCGATCAAGGAACATTCTCGATGCCGCAACCCGCCTCGCGGGCATCGTCCTATTTCTGCTCGCGAGTGCCAGCATGATCTGGATGGGCCTGCGGTTGAGAAATTCGGGCGAAGTCACCGCGGAACTCGCGCTGCCTTTTTATCCCGTCGTTTTTCTGATGGGCGGTGCTTTTCTGGTTCAGGCCCTGGTTTTGTTTTCAGAAATGATCGGGATTCATTACAGCGCAGAGGCCGGCCATGAATGAAGCCCTGATCGGCTGTATCGGACTCTGCGTGTTGTTGGTTCTGTTTCTGACGGGGATTGAGCTTGCCTTTGCCATGACGCTTGTCGGATTCGTCGGATTCGCCTGTCTCCGGTCTTTTCCCGCAGCCGTTGACCTGCTGGCAAAGGACTACTACGACGCCTTCGCCTCCTATGCCTTTGTCGTCATTCCGCTCTTTGTCCTTATGGGACAGCTTGCCTTTAATTCGGGAATGGCCGAACGGATGTATGAAACCGCACGCAAGTTTGTGGGCCATGTGCCCGGCGGGTTGGCCCTGGCAACGGTGGTGGGGGCTACTATTTTTAAGGCTATTTCCGGCTCTACTCTGGCAACGGCTGCGACCTTTTCAAGCGTAGCCGTTCCCGAAATGGACAAGCACGGCTACAACCGAAAGCTGTCGACCGGCGTGGTGGCAAGCGTGGGGACGCTGGGGATGCTTATCCCTCCAAGCGGGACGTTGATCATTATGGCCATGGTTACCGATCAATCCATCGGCAAGCTTTTCCTGGCAGGCATTCTTCCCGGTTTGCTGGTTGCCGCCCTGTTTCTGGTGACCATCGTCGGCTGGTGCGGCTTGAATCCCTCTCTGGCGCCAAGAAGCGCTGCAATGGACTGGAAGCAGCGTCTGAAGTCGATTCCTCAGATATTCTGGCCTTTGCTGATATTCGCCCTGACCATTGGCGGACTGCTCGCGGGATTCTTCACGCCCACCGAGGCGGGAAGCGTTGGATCCATTGCCGTCCTGGGGCTTGCCGTTTTCAAGAAGGATCTCAATCGGAAAGCCTTCATAAAGTCGGTGCGGGAGTCTCTGCATATGGGCTGCATGGTGCTGATGCTTCTGGGCGGATCGGCGGTTCTGGGCCACTTCGTCGTCCTTTCAAAAATCCCGGGTATCATCGCAGCCTGGACTCTCAGCCTGCCGCTGTCTCCTTACATGATCATGGCCGTCATCGTCGGGATCTACCTGCTGGGAGGATCCTTTATAGACGACATTGCATTCATGGTTCTCGCAACGCCGATCTTTTTCCCGGTGGCTGTAAAGCTGGGTCTCGATCCCGTCTGGTTTTCGATCGTGATCGGAATGACACTGATGATCGGCGTTATAATTCCGCCTGTGGCTGTTTCCGCTTTTGTGGTGAAAAATATTACGCGGGAATCGATCGGCACCGTTTACCGAGGCGTCGTGCCCTTTCTGCTCAGCCTCTTTTTCTGCCTGGTGCTTCTTTTCTTCTTCCCTGGTCTGGCACCGCTGCTGCCCCGGCTGCAGGCCGGGGGGCGGTGAGGGCCTGCAAAGGAAGCCCGCAGTATTCGGTTGACTATGCTGCGCATTTGGATTACTTAAAACCCAAAGATATCAGGCGGCTCCGAAGGCTAACTTGATATATGGGGAGCATGCATGCCTGCAAGGGTTCTTGCTGTCGATGATAACCCGCAGATTGTAAATCTGACGGTGCGGTTTCTGAGAGGTTTTGGTTACGATGCGCGCGGATTGAAGGATCCGCGGGAAGTGGCGGACACGATCCGATCCTTCGGTCCGGAGGTGTGCATCCTTGATATTCAGATGCCTTACCTTTCAGGGTCGGAGCTTCTCGATACCATCAAGTCGATTGATTATCTCACGGAAGTCATACTGCTGACCGGCATGAACGATACGCTTCTCGCCGTGGACCTGATGAAGCGGGGCGCCGCGGATTTTCTCCTGAAACCCCTTGAACCCAAGCAAATGGAGGTTGCCGTCGCGAGAGCCCTGGAGCACCGCCGCCTGGTCATTGAGAATACAGCCTATAAGCTGAACCTCGAGAGGCTGGTAGAAGAAAGGTCCAAGGCCCTAAGCGATGCGCTTCGGAACCTGAACGAGCTTCACGGCGCGACGCTGGAAACCCTGGCGACGGCAATCGATCTTCGCGACCAGGGGACCAGCGGACATTCCCGCAGAGTGGCCGATATGACGATCCAGATCGTTAAAAGAATGGGCGTCAACAACGGCGAGCTGGTGCAAATTGAGCATGGAGCTCTGCTTCATGACATCGGAAAATTGCGGATCCCGGACAGCATCCTTTGGAAGCCGTCGGAACTTTCGCCGGAAGAGTGGGAGATCATGCGGAAGCACCCGGAGTACGGCTATGAATTCGTGCAGAAGATAGGATTTCTTAAGGAAGCGGCCGATATCATTCTATCTCACCACGAAAGATATGACGGAACCGGCTACCCCCGAGGACTGAAGGGGAAGGAAATTTCTTTCGGGGCGCGCATTTTTTCCATGGTGGACGCAATCGATGCCCTGTTGTATGACCGGCCATATCATCGGGGCGCTCCGTTTCCCGCGGCATGTGAAGAAATCCGCCTCCGCGCCGGCAGCCATTTTGACCCGGAGCTGGGCGAGCCTGCTCTGGCGCTGCTCGAGGAGTATCTCGAGAAAGATCCCATAATCGAGAAGGCGTTGCGTTCCCAATGAGAACATAGGGACGATGGCTTTCAGGCGCCGATGTTTTTTCGCGGGTCGGTTGCGGCAATGATGGCGTTCACCCCTTCCTGGTTGAATCCCTTAAAGCCGTCGTTTCTCTCCAGATTCTCCAGATGGGATCCGAGTGCGCCGTGGGCCAGGAACTGTTCGGCTTGGCGGCTCGTTATCCGTCCCTGCCGCCGCAGATGCTCGATCCGCTCGGAAGGAACCGCCCAGCGCTCCCCTTCGGTGAAGGCCTGCCGGAGATAAGGAAAGGCCGTAAACGGCTGCATCGTTTTTATTCCGGCCTCAGACGCCAGCTGGTCAGCAAGCGCATCAAAATCGAACATCGCTGCAAGATGATGCATGCCCGCCTGGAGGAAGGAATCTCCGTGCAATCCGCACCAGAGGCCGACGGTGCCCAGAGCGGCCGTTTCTTGAAGTCCTTCGTGGCTGAAATCTCCCATCAATTCATCCGGGGTGAGATCGACATCGTTGAATGTAACAATCCCTGCGGCAGGCTGTTCCATGACCTGTGCACCCCATCCCGCTTCGCGTCCCGCATAGAAGCGCTCGCGGCATTGAAATCCCAGCTTCTCCCAAACCGCAACCAGGCTCTTAAAATTCTTGCGCGAGGAGCGGTAGGTGTGGTGATCCTGATTGGCCCACCCCAGCCCAAGCCTGTCCTGGCGTGCCTTCTGCGTCCGGGCGGCACGGTTTTTTTGCATCCAATATTCGCGTTCCGCCGCAAACCAGAGACTGCAGGTCGCGTCCCGTCCCAAATCCCTGATTGCCTGGTCGAGCAGCTGATTGGTTGCTGCGAAAGCTTCTTCGTCATTTTCGAAGTTGCGCGGGCGGGTTTGAAATTTCTCCCAATAGGCGAGTGATTCAATTCGCCGTTCGGCCCCGGCCGGCTCCGGGGCGAAATCGCGAGTGCCGCGCCGCTCGATAATCGTCATTGCGCAATCCTGTCCCGAGTAGATGCGGCACAAACGCAACCCGTCGAAAGGGCCGCCGGACACTTCCCGCTGCAACTGGTGGGCGGCAAGAAAATCCTCGGCGGATTCAACCCGGATCGCAATCTCAGCGGCGCCGCTCCACACAAGTATCGGAGGAAACAGGCCGCTGTTGTTTTCAAAAACGAAGCCGTCATCCTGGGATCGCAGGGGGCGATAGCCGACCTTATCGAGCTGCAGCACCCTTGCATCCAGGCGGTTTAGACGAACATGATCGATCCAGTCGACAATGCGTGTGCCGGTTTCCCTGCGCAAGCGCGCGGCGAATGCCGCGGCCTCGCTGCACGCTGCAAGAAAATCGTCGAGGATCTGAACGATGAAGGAAAAAGCGGCAGGTTGGGGCGTCCATTCATAGGCTTTTTCAAAAGTATCGGTTTTTTTTGGCATCATGATCGAATTATACAATCGAATCCGGTCTTGCCGTAGGCGCCGCACCGCAAAAGTTGCCTGGCGGGCAAGAGTGGCATGCTGTTTCTTCTCCCCTGAGATTCCAAAACAGGGTCCCGCTCATTTTTTGCATACGCCTGGGAGCGTGTCCGAGAATTAGGATGCGCTGATGGAACCCTTTGGGCGCAAGCGGGCTGCGGGCCAATATCTGCGTTGCTCGTCGTCAACGATGTCCCGCATCGCTTCCTCGTTGCTCCTTGATCCCGGCTCGCAAGCCCCTTGCGCGCGACATTTCCTAATTCTCGGACGCGCTCCCGGGTGTTTCAGCTTCGGAGCGGGGAAAACGGAATTGTCGCTTTCATGATTTCAATCATGGCAAGTAGGTTTCCGAAAGGCCATAATAGGGGCACAACGAGGAGAAAGGCACCGTGGGCGATCAGGGTCGCAATGTATCGATTCACTACAACACAAAGCATTGTGCCGTCATAGACCTTTCGTTTGCGGATATCGAGGATGCGGCGGCGGAGCAGGTTCTCTTCGACCTTGCGGAACTGTGCGAACACGTCGCCTGTGATGAACAGGTGCGCGTTGTCGTGCTCGGTTTCGATGGAACGATTCCGGAAACGGTTTGGCCGTCCGGGGCCGGCAGATGCGGCGGCGCACCCTCCCTTGTGGCTCCGGTTGCGGGATTGAGACAGCCGGTCATTGCGGCGATACGGGGAGATGCCATAGGGCTCGGGCTGGAATTGGCGCTGGCCTGCGACCTCCGAATCGGAGTTGAAAAAACCCGTTTCGGGCTGCCCCAGGTGCAGTATGGGCAAATGCCGTGCAACGGCGGAACGCAAAGGCTGCCGCGCCTCATCGGGCTTGGAAGAGGTTTGCAGATAATTCTGACCGGCGCGCTGATCTGCGCGGAAGAGGCCCTGCGCTTCGGTTTAATCCACAGGGTTGTCTCTTCCGAAAATCTGATGCAGGAAGCCGTCGGAATGGCGCGCGAGATGGCCGAGAAGTCCCCGGTGTCTCTTAGCTATGCCAAGGAGGCGTTGCACAAAGGTCTGGACCTGACACTGGAGCAGGGAATCCGGATGGAGATGGATCTTTACCTGCATCTGTTTACAACGGCCGATCGCACGGAAGGCATCACGGCCTATAAGGACAAAAGAAAGCCGAAGTTTGAAGGCTCTTGACTTGAAGCAACAATGAGCGGATTTGAAACGGTCCTGTACGAAAAAAATGACGGTATCGCATGGGTCACGCTGAACCGGCCTCAGGCGCTGAATGCTTTCAGCGTTCGAATGCGCGACGAGCTGTATGAGATACTGCTTGCCATTAAGGCTGACGATGAAGTCCGCGTGGTTGTTTTAAAGGGAGCGGGGGAGAAAGCGTTCTGCGCGGGCGCGGATTTAAAGGAGTTTCTCTCTGCCCCCTCTGTTGTCAAAGCCAGGCAGATACGATCCGTGCGGGATTTGTGGAAGCTGTTCCTGAGCGTGCCGCAGCCGCTGATTGCGGCGCTGCACGGATATGTGCTCGGCTCAGGGATAGAAATCGCCTTATATTGTGATCTGCGGATCGCCACCCCGGATTCCGTGTTCGGACTGCCCGAGGTCGACCTGGGGATTTTGCCTGCCGCCGGAGGGACGCAAACGCTGCCGCGTGTTTTGGGCTTGTCCGGAGCGCTGGATATGCTCCTAACCGGAAGACGCCTGGACGGTCAGGAAGCCTACGAGAGGGGGCTGGTGAGCCAGCTCGTGCCCCGGGAGAAACTTCCGGCGGCAGCGGAGGAAACGGCTCGGCGTATTGCATCTTTTGACCCGAAAGTTGTGCAAAATGCAAAACGAGCCGTGCTTCAAGGCATGGATCTGACGCTCGATCAGGGCCTGGATCTTGAATGGAGACTTGCGGCAAGCATCAGAAATTCCAGATGATGGACGGCCGTTTTTCTGAGGAATGAGTCCCTATGAATAAAACTGTCCGAACTGTTGAAGAGGCGCTGGCCGGTATCGAAAACGGTGCGACCGTGGCGATCGGCGGTTTTTTTTCAGCCGGTGTGCCGAGAATACTGCTTAAGGCCCTGATCTCCAAAGGCGTGAAGAACCTGATCCTGGCCTGTGGATCCGGCCCGCTGCTGGGGGCGACGGACGAGTTGAATGCTCTCGTGGAAAACGGGCAGATCCGGAAAATCATCGATTCCTACGGACTGTTCCGATCCGCGACCAAGGGCGCACAGCATCCGTTTGAGCAGAAGATTCGCTCCGGAGAGATTGAGCTGGAGGTGTACCCCATGGGCACTCTTTGCGAAAAATACAGAATGGCCGGCGCCGGAATCCCTGCCTTTTATGTGCCGACCGGGGCCGGTTCTCTGGTGGAAGAATCCACAATCACGAACATCCCGGC
>CAZLHW010000037.1:0-15178 GCA_964559085.1 uncultured Acidobacteriota bacterium
CGATTGGTATTCTCCGGGCTGCGCCCGGAGCTATCTTTCTTCCGGCCCTTCAGGCCGGCATTCCATTCTTTTGTGCAACCTTTATCGAATATCCGGTGTACTTATCTGCGAACAAGGCAATGTGGTTGCAGCTTTGAACAATCGGAAATGGAGAACAACATGAAAACCAAATCGGCTGTCTGGGCCGGTCTTATTTTCCCCTTCAGCTGCCTGTCTTCCGGCTGGGCGCAGAACGCGGCGGGGCTGAAGGGAGTCCCGTCTCTGACAGCTGAGGATTACCAGGAAGTATCTATCTCCGGAGACCGGGAGGGATCCCGGAATCTGATCGCGGTTGAATTTTTTATTGGTCCAGTTTTATGCCGTATGCCTCGATGGTGCGTGCGGTGGCGCGATCCATGTTGGCGATGGCTTCAGCGAGATCGGCGCGGGCGCGCACTTCGCTGCTGCGGGCCGCGATATAGCTGGTCTGGCGCTGAAACACAAGGAACATGGTCGAAGTACCGGCCTGGAACTGGCGCTGTTCACTCGCATACTGCTCTTCCGCGGCTTTCCGCGCAATGACGGCCGCATCATGCCGCACGCGCGCGGCATTCCATTGCTCAAGGGCATTGCGCACATCCGCCTCCACCAACATCTCCCTCTGATTTTTGATAATCTCCAGGCGGCGGCTTTCCGCGATCGCGCTGGCGGCATTGCCCGCCGCGGTTCGATTTCGAATCGGCAGGGAAATGGAAAGCCCTATTTTGGCGGTCGGATATCTGCCGTCCCAAAGATTTGAAAGCGACTGGCTGTTGCCTCCCAGAAGATGCGGCGGCAAATTGCCCATAGGAAAATCGCCGAACGGGTTTGCCGTCTGCCGGGTTCCCGCCAGGCCCGCCGAAGCGAAGGTAGCCGTTGCATTGATCTGCGGCTTCATCTGATCCTTGTAAAACCGGACATTCAGATCATTGATGTCGATGTTGATGGCGCTTTCGGCGAGTTCGGGCCGGGAGGCAAGCGCCTGGGCAACGGCATCCTTGAGGCTCGGAGGCGTTGCATCGGCATCCATCGGCGTTTCCGGTATCAACGCCACATTCCAAAGCGGGTCCTCCCGGCTGCGCATCATCATCTGCTTCAGGTTGTTTTCTGCTGATGTGAGCAGCTGTTGCGCGGCTGCGAGTCCCTGCTGATAGGTGGCAACCTGCGTCTGAGCGGCGACCACTTCGATGGGTGCCAGGAGCCCCTGTTCCGCCTGCCGCCGGTTGCTTTCATACTGGGCTGTGGCAAGGCGCACGGCTTCCCGCTGCACTTCGAGGTTCTGCCAGGCATAGGCGAGTTCCCAGTAATACTGGACCGCCAGAGTCACCCTTTCGATGACCTTCCGGCGCAATTGCTCCGCGCTCAATTCTTTGTTCTTGCGCGCAACCATCAGCGCGCGGCGGCCTGCATCAATGCGAAGACCGCGCCACAAAGGCTGCGTGAAATCCAGCGTCAGTGATGTAGGATATTGCGGATTCAACTGGCTGAACAGACTGTCGCTCAACTGTTTGGAATCCGAAAAGGTCAGAGAATAGGAAGACCCAAGCCATGGAGTATTGCCGCTGATCTTCGGCTTGAAAACGAATTCCTTGTTGGTCAACCGGCCGCTGGACGATCCGCCGATTGCGGATGCAATGGCGATGGAGCTCTTGGATCGCGTTGTTTCCAGGCTGAAGACAGGATCATAATTCCCTTTGGCCGTCTTCACGGCGTGCCCGGCCTGATCCAGGGATATATGCGAAATCGCCAGTTCGGGATCGTTTTCCAGAACCTGCTCGATAACCTGTTTCAGCGTAATCCTTCTCTCGCTCTCAACCCCGACGCGAGCCTGCAGCCGCGCTTCCCTCAGAGGTTCGATCCGAACATGCGACGGCGCCGCTTGAGGTTCCTGGGCCGGCGCAGAGGGAATAAACACGGCAATAAGCAGAATAGCCGCGGCGCTTTTTGCCGCGCGTTTTCCGCCTCGACTGACGAGGCGCAGCGATTTGAGCTTCAGGCCCAGGTCTTCCCATAGGGAATAGAAAACGGGAACGGCCAGCAGCGTCAAGCCCAGGCAGAGAGTCTGTCCGCCGGCAACCATCCAGCCGATGGAATGGTTCGTGGCGGCACCGGCTCCACGGGAAAGCAGCAGCGGGATCATGCCGCACACAAGCGCCATGGTCGTCATCAGAATCGGACGCAGGCGGTCTCTGTTCGCCTGAATAATGGCTTCGTAGCGGCTCATGCCCGCCGCGCGCAACCCGTTGGTGTGGTCGATCTGCAGGATCGCGTTCTTCTTCACGATGCCGAAGAGAAGCAGCAATCCCAATCCCGACATGATCGTAATGCTCTGTCCCGTTACCAGCATGGCAAAGATCCCGAACGGAATGGCAAGTGGAAGTGTAATCAGAATGGTGACCGGGTGGATAAACGACTCGAATTGAGCGGCCAGCGCAATGTACATGAATATGAAGGCAAGGGCGAAGGCGACGGCGAAGTTGTAGCCCGCTTTGTTCATTTCGCCCGTGATCCCGGTTGCGCCGCCTTTATAGTCCGGCCCCATCTCCAGCTCCTGGATAAAGCGCTCCAAGCTGGCAACAGCGGCCGATTGCGATTCGCCGGGCAGAAGATTTCCCGTGATCTCGACGATTCGTTGCCGGTTGAGCCGCTCGATGGAGGAAGGTCCGGAACTTGCGCGGGGATGCACGACTTCATTCAACCCCACAGAGCCGACTTTTGAAGAGCCTACCGTCAGCATCTGGAGGCCTTCGACGGAACCGCGGAATCGCTTTTCGGCCTGGACAACGACGTCGTATTGATCCTCTCCGGCATTAAAGGTGCTGGCCGTCTGTCCCGCCACAAGAGTGTTGAGCGCCTGCTGAATGCTCTGCACCGACACACCCAGATCCGCCGCTCGAGCCCTGTCAATATCCAATTGAATCTCAGGCTTCCCCGAGCGCAGCGAGCTGTCGACGTCTACCAGCCCCGGCAGAGTCCGCGCTTTTGCCACAAGCTTGTCCGAATACTCCGCGAGCTTTCGGATGTCCGGGCCCTGCAGATAATACTGGATGTCGGACATGCCGCCGGGTCCGATGCCGCCGGCTGCGACCACCGACAGGAAGATTTCCGGGGGATGGTCTTTCAGCATCTCGCGCACTTTTGTCGCCATCTGCTCCGACGATAATTTCCGGTCGCCAATATCGACAAGTTTGACGTAGATGGAGGATTCGTTGGCGGACCCGGTGCTGCTTCCGCCGATGGTGTTCAGCGTATGGGTCACACCCTCCAGCTCGCGCACCCGGCGCGCGATCCCTTCGGAATATCGTGTTGTTTCCGCGAGGCTGCTCCCTTCCGGAAGGCGAATGCTGATGTTGAACTGCGACTGGTCGTCCCGCACAAACATGTTCTTGCCGATGATCATAAACAAAGGCACGGTGGAAAAAATCACGGCGACGCAGGCGAGAACAACCGTTTTCCGATGCCCCATCGCCCAGACCAATCCCCTGGTGTAAGTCGCGTCGAGGATGCGGAAGAATTTCGCATCTTTGGATTTGCGCGCGTTTTCCCCCGACGGCGGATGAACAAAGCGCGAACACAGCATCGGCGTAAGCGTGAAGGATACAAGCATGGAAACCACGACCGCTCCGGCGCACGTAAACCCGAAAGCGCTCAGAAAGCGGCCGCTCATGCCGCCCATAAATCCTACGGGAATGAATACGGCAAGCAGCGACATCGTCGTCGCCAGTACGGCAAGCCCGATTTCCTTGGTTCCGCGCTCGGCCGCCTCGAACGACCCCAGCCCTTTTTCTTCCATATAGCGGTATATGTTTTCCAGAACAATAATGGCGTCGTCGACTACCACTCCGACCATCAGAGTGAGCGCCAGCATTGTGATCTGGTTCATGGTGTAGTCGAAAATCGCCATGATCGAGAATGCGGAAATGATGGAAACCGGAATCGCAACGGCGGCGATCATCGTCGTGCGCCAGTTGGCCAGGAAGAAATACAGTACGATGCAGGCGAGAAGGCTTCCTTCGAAAAGGTGGTTGCGGATATTGTCGATGGCGGCTTTCACAAAAATGGACTGGTCGCTGATGATCTGCACCTGAACATCTTTGGGCAGAGACTCCTTGATCTGCTCCAGCCGCTCCTTGACGCCCTCGGTTACCTGGACGGTGTTGGTCCCCGATTGTTTGAATACCGCGAGCTGCACGGCAGGCTGGCCGTTCAAACGGACCGCCGTAGTCGGTTCTTCGGTGGTATCTTCGGCGCGCCCGATATCGCTCACCTTGACCGTATACCCGTTCCGGATGGCGATGGCGACGTTGTTAAAATCCTGTGGATCCCTGATCTTTCCGGAAGTCCGGATCGTAAAATCTTTTTCGCCGGACTTCAGGCTGCCGCCCGGCATTTCCATATTCTGGCTGCGCAGGGCGTTAAAAACATCGGTCACTGTAAGCCCGTAGGCACGCAGCCGTTCGGGATTCACAATGATGTGAATCTCACGATTGGCGCCGCCCTGAATCTGAACCCGGCCCACTCCATCGCAATTCTCGAGCCTCTGCTTGATCAGCTTGTCGGCGATCAGCGTCACGTCGCGCGTGGAACGGGGCGCAGAAATGGCAATCTGCAGCACCGAAGAGGCATCCGGGTCCATCTTCGTGATTACAGGCACCTCGGCGCTCGACGGCAGCTCGTTGACAATCTGATTGATCTTATTCTGGACTTCCTGGGCGGCCACGTTGCCGTCTTTGGATAAATCAAACTCGATCCGGATAAGGGCCATCCCCTCGGAAGACGTGGAGCTTATTTCATCCAACCCGCTGATGCTGTTGACGGCATCTTCTATCTTTTTGGTGATCTCCGTTTCCACTTCTTCCGGAGACGCCCCGGGATTGATCACGGTTACCATCACAAAGGGCGCGTCGATTTTCGGCATCCGGTCCACACCCAAAGAGAAGTAGGTGAAAACTCCGGAGACGATAAACGCCAGGATCAACATCGTGGCAAAAACCGGACGTTTGATACAAAGCTTCGCTAATCCATGCATATGAAAAGGCCTTTTTCGCTATTAACGGATTTGAACGGATGCACCGTCGTATAAGGTTTCCTGAGCATTCAGGACGACCGTCTCCCCGCCCCTGAGCCCGCTGAGAATGCGCACCTGGTCGCCGTCGGTATCGCCCTTCAGGACCACATTCAGGCGCGCCACCCCGTTCATAACGCTGTAGATATGATTGGCATCGGTGGTGTTATCGTAGAACACCGCTTTCGCAGGAACGAAAACCGCGCGCTCCCTGCTCTCCAACATTAACTTGGCATTGGCAAACATGCCCGGGCGGATTTCGGCTTTGGGATTATCGAACCGCGCTTCCGCAGTGAAGGCTCTCGAATTGGAGTTCACGGAAGGAACCACGGCGATGACTCTTCCGTTAAAGTCCCGGTCCGCATAGGCGGCGACGCGCGCCGTCACCACCATGCCCCTCTTGACGAGGGTCGCCTGCTGCTCAGGAATCTGCAATCGCAGCTTTACCGTGGAAATGCGCTCCAGGGTTGCAACCTTGCTGTTGGTCCCCAGCCACTGCCCGATTGAAACCGGCCGGTCGGTGATATAACCGTCAAACGGAGCGCGAATGGCCGTGTCCTCCAATCCCTTCTGCGCCTGCGCCAACTGGGATTCCGCCGCGGCAAGGGACGCCTGCGCCGCCTCGATGGCGCGGAAGTTCTGCTGTGCGGCATTCACCTGCGCTTCATATTGTCTGCGCGCGGAATTGGCAGCGGCCTCCGCCGTTTCCTGCTGGGTCTTGTATTTCTCGTAGGCGCTCTGGGATACATCGCCGCTTCGAACCAGGTTCTCGTATCTTTTTGCCTCCGCCGCCGCAAGCCTGGCGGACGCCATCGCCGACTGATAGACCGCGCGCGCGGCGGCCACTTCGGGAACCGCCTCCGGATCAAACCCGCCGCCGCCCGTCAGTCCGACCCGCGATTGCGCCTGGCGCAACAGGAATCTAGCCTGCTCCACAGCGGCGCGGGCCTGATCCAGGCGGAGCTGCGCATCGCGATCCTCCAGCCGACAGATAAGGTCCCCCTTTTTAACAAAGTCCCCGATCTCCACAGGAGTGGCGGCAACGCGACCGCCGACCGCCGGCGCGACGTCGGACGATTCTTCGGCAATAAAGGAGCCGGTTGCCTGAATGTAGGCCGGAACTTCCCGAACGGCAGCCGTCGCCGTCGAGTAAACAATGTTTTTGACAGCCGCGTTGTCTTCCTTCTTCCGCCCTCCCGGAGGAGGCGCGCAAGCGGACAGGAGCAGTAAAATCATCGATAGACTTAGACTTGTTCGGGACATTCTATTCTTTTGCCTTTCTAATGCCTGGTTCTTCAGGCTTCTGGTTGGTGCCGTCTTTCGCTTCCGAGGACGGAATTGCCTGGACGCCATGCAACAATATCCGTGTAAACAGCTGCGCCATCTCCGCGTCGGACGCCCCGGGAAACGGTGCGCGGAATATTTGTGTAATCAAGCCATACTGATGGGCCATACCGCCGAGGCCGATCATGATGGCGTGCGGGCTGCAATTCACGAGTGCGCCTTCGCGCTGTCGGCGCGCAATGTAATCCATAAACCGCTCGAAGACGGGCGCAAACTGCGCATGCATGCGGGCTAATCCCTGCTCGTGGCCTTCCAGGGCGGCAAACAGGATGACCCGGTGAATCATGGAATCGCGACGATACGATTCAAGAATGCGCCCGATAAACAGCTGGAATACTCCGGCATCATCGTTCCGCTCCATGCATCCGTTTACAGCCTCCGTCCATTCGCGTTCATTTTCGGCATCCAGGTGAAGTTCAAGCACGGCGCTATAGAGCGCCTCTTTTGAGGGAAAATGTTGAAATATAACGGCTTCAGCCACTCCGGCTGCCGCCGCGATCTCCTTGGTCGTCGTGCCTTTGAATCCTCGGCGTGAAAACGCGTTCAGCGCGACTTCAAGCAACTGGCGCTGCCTGTCGGCCGCGGACATTCGATGCTGTGCAGGTCGTTCATTTAACATAAGCGGCGCATTTTAAGTAAGTGCTTACTAACATGTCAAGATACACTACGCACGATCGGCGTCCTTTTGTTACACGTAATTCAAAAAGCAGGGACATCCCCAAATAAAAAAAATTAACCGGCTCGCCTCTAAATGTTTAATAATAGAAATGGAGGGTATCCGATGCGGGCTCCCTCGAAAACAAAACAATCGCTGGAGCGGGAAATCGCCCGTTTGCAGGAAGAGATTCGCGAGCTGAGGGAAACGCAGGCCGCAATCAAACAGGCGGGCCAACACCAGTTGCTTGCAGCTCAAATACTGAACGTCCTGAACAACCCGGACGGCGTAACGGACTCCATCGGCCGCATTCTGGCCTTAATCAAGAAAGTGACCGGTTTTGACGCTGCGGGCATCCGTCTTTGCAGCGGAGAAGATTATCCCTATTTCGACCAGATCGGATTTTCTCACGACTTCCTGCTTGCGGAAAATTCGCTTCTTTTGCGGGATGCGCACGGAAGCATTTGCCGGGATGAAAAAGGAAACATCTGTCTGGAGTGTACCTGCGGCCTGGTGATTTCAGGAAAGACAGACCCCGGGAATCCGCTCTGCACCGAAGGCGGAAGCGTATGGACGAACAATTCCGCATTGTTGCTCGGGCTGCGGCCCGAAGAGGATCCCCGGCTTCACCCAAGGAATAACTGCATTCACCAGGGCTACATGTCGGTTGCCCTAATCCCCATCCGCGCCCGCGGCAAGATCGTGGGACTGCTGCAGCTGAACGACAGAAAAAGGGATTGTTTCACGCTGGACATGATCCGATTTTTCGAAGGGTTAGGCGCCAGCATCGGCATTGCCCTGATGCGAAAGCTGGAGGAAGAGGAGAAGGAGAAGCTCATCGCGGAGCTCCAGGAGGCGCTTTCAAGCGTCCGTCTGCTCAGCGGGCTGCTCCCCATCTGCGCCTCCTGCAAAAAAATCCGCGACGACAAGGGATATTGGAATCAGATTGAGGCCTATATAAGGGAACATACCAGCGCCGAATTCAGCCACAGCATCTGTCCGGAGTGCGCCCGGAAATTATACCCGGAGCTCTTTTCCGAAACGCCTCGGGACTCTGAAGAAAAGAATCCCTGACGATCCTTATCCTGCCCGAATAGCCAAAACGTGCGCGGCGCCGCGCCTGTGTTTCCCGGCAGTCTCCCCGTCAGCCGGGAAATACGGCACGGAATTCGCTTCCTTCTCCCAGGGTGCTTGATATTTGCAGCCGTCCTCCGGCGCGGTCGATGAGGCGCTTGACAATTGCGAGGCCGAGGCCGTTCCCTTCAATATTTCTTGTCTCCTTGCGCTTTTCTCTGAAAAATTCCTCTCCGATCCTGGCCAGGTTCGCCGGGTCGATGCCGATACCGGTATCGCGCACGGCAATCACAATGCCGGCTGCGGATCTCGCGGCGCGGAAAGTTACAGTCCCTCCGATCCGGTTGTACTTGACCGCGTTGCCCACGAGGTTGGTTAGAATGGTGCGCAGGTCCTCTTCCGCAATCGTGCAGGCGGGCAGGTCCGGCGCCAGATCGATTTCAATGTGCACAGGCATGGAGGCGGCCCGGTCCCGCCACAATTCGGCCACTTTGCTTATAACGGGGCGGATATCCAGCGGGGCCGCGGGTTTTTGATCCGCGCCTTCATGCTCGATGCGCGACAAAGAGAGCAGGTCCGAAATGAGCTCGCCGAGGCCGTCGATCCGTTCTTCCGCGCGTTCAAGAAAGGACATGTACGGATCGAGGCTGTTTCCAAGGCTCCGGTCCCGGAGCACTTCAATGATGGATTTCAGCGCTCCGAGCGGCGCGCGCAACTCATGCACAAGGGTTCTCGTGAAACGCGCCTTTTCGAGAGCCATGCGCCGGACCGCTGAAATATCCACTGCATTCACGATGCGGCCGAGCAAAGCGCCGCCTTCGTCGTAAAAACCGCTTACCGTTACGAACAGCCGCTTTGTCTCCGCTTCGGCTTCGAAAACGGCCGGCGCAGGATTTTCGGGATCAAAGGCGGCCAGCGCCGGCGCGAGGATACCGTCCCGAAGCGCTTCGTGCACTTTTTTTCCAAGGAGCTCTCCCTCTCGGGCATTCAGGATCTCCTCCATGGATCGATTCGCGAGAGCGATTTCTCCTTCGCGGTTTACGACAAGCACCCCATCGCGAAGGCTGGAGACGAGGGAGTGCGTCTGGCTTTTTTCGGACGCCAGCTCGCGCAGGCTTGCCGCATGGGCGGCGCGCAGCTGCTCCGCTTCTTCCCGCAGTTTTTTATAGCCCAGCAGGTTGCCCACTGTGCTGATCAGGTCATCCGGAGAAAAGGGTTTCGGCAAAAAGATGTCGACGCCCTGGCGTGTGGCGAAGATCGCCGTCTCAATATTCGCGTATGCGGTGATCATGCACGTCATGACGCCGGGGGCCGTCTGCCGGATGGATCGAAGGAGCGTGAGGCCGTCAATGTCGGGCAGACGGTAATCGATCAAGACGACATCGTAGCTTGTGCGGGACACAAGCTCCTGCGCCGCACGCCCGCAGTCTGCGGCATCAACCGCGTAGCCCTCAAGTTCCAGAATTTCGCAAACGCCGGAGCGAATACCGGGCTCATCATCCACCACCAGAATGCGTGCCGTCACGAGGTCACCTCATTTTCAAGTTCGTATTCTTATACAGGATCGCTATCGGAATCGCCCCCGCCGCCAGCCGCCCCATTCATCCCGGATCCCCGAATCGAAAGCGGCCGCGCCGGAGGATTGAAAGATTGCTCCTTTGGGATTTTCATCTTTCCCACACTTTAGCAGCCTCGCCGGCAGCACCGGCGGATCCTCCAGCCGATTTGCCGTCGCCCAGGCGCTGTTGCACAAGGGCCAGAAGCCGGTGCGCACTCACCGGCTTATCGATGAAGTCGTCCAGGCGGGACCAGGTCTTCAGCTCTTCGCGCTCGCGGGAAAAGCTCACGCCTGTTTCCGACGCAACTCCGGAAAGCATCACCAGAGGGACCTCGCGGAAGCGCGCATTGCGCCGGATACGCCGGGCCAGCGTGAAACCGGAATCGGCATGTTCCATCATCAGGTCGATAAAGCTCAAGTCCGGCGTCTCGTTCTCCCGCAGCGCCACGGCCGCATCGGTTCCATCCGCCGTCAGAACGGCGAAACCGCGCGACTCAAAAAAGGCGGACTGCGCCGCAAGAAACACCGGATCGTCGTCGATGAATAAAAGCTTCTTTTTTATCTCGTTCATGAGGTCATACTCCTTGTCTGGCGGGCCTGGCTGACAGGCAGCTCGATAAAAAACGTTGCGCCCTTTCCGGGCGCGGATTCGAACCAGATGGATCCATGGTGCATTTTGACGATGCCATAGGTGATGGCGAGGCCGAGGCCGGTTCCCCGGCCGATGCTTTTTGTCGTGAAAAACGGCTGGAACACGCGATCATGATCTTCCGGAGGGATGCCGCAGCCGTTATCGCGCACCGTGATGCGTACGCGACTGCGATCTTCGGAAAGCGCCAGGAGCAGGGTGACGGTACCCCCACCCTCGCCCAGCGCCTCGATCCCGTTCCGCACCAGATTCACAAGCGCCTGTGTCATCTGATCGCGGTCGATGTCCGCGTCGATCGGCTCTCCGCCGGGTTCGAAGCGCAAATGAATGTTTTTTGACGCCAGCAGCTCTTGCTGAAACGACTTCGCAAGCACTTCCGCGATAAACGCATCCAGCCTGCAGTTTGAAAAGCGCACTCGATTCTGACGGGCGAAATCAAGGAGGCCGGACACGATGCGCTTGCAGCGCTGCGTCTCCTTCTGCACCAGGTCAATATCTTTGGCCACCGCCGGGGCACCGCCCAGTTTCCGTTCGATGAGGCCCGCATAGAGAAGAATAGTGCCGAGGGGATTGTTCAGTTCATGGGCAATCCCGGCGGCCAGCTGGCCGAGGGACGCCAGCTTTTCGGTGCTGACAAGCTGTCGGTGGATTTCTCTCAGGTCGCGCCACGGCACATGCAGTTCATTGCACACGCGCTCCGCCTGGTCGATCAGGAAGGGCAGGCACATGGCTTCTTCCGCCAGTCCGTTGACGACCGCGGCGGCCTTGGCTCTGCAGGTGGGGTAGCCGCACGCCCCGCAGTTCAGTTCGTCCTCAACGGAGAACTTGTTGGTGCGGGCGAGAACATTGCGAATCTCCTCCTCGCTCGGCTCTGCAAGGCGGCGGTCGTCGGACGCAAAACTGCGGGAAAGCTCCTCTGCAGCGCATGCGACAGCGGCGGCCGGGCGCGTGCGCGGCACGCGCGCGCAAATATGCGCCCTGCGGCGAAGCGAGGACTCGGGCCGCGACATACCCGGCCCTTCGTGGCAGCCGTGGCACATCAGCGCTTCCACGAGGCGGGGCCGGATGCCGTCGCGCTCCATGTCGTTCAGGACCTCCTCGGTTTCCCTCCGGCCCGTCGCCACAATGAAACGGCCGTCGAGCGGATCGGCCTGGAGGCCCGCGCTGACGAGCAATCCGCCGATCAGAGGAAACGCGCGCCCGGTGCCGGCATGCGGAGGATCGAAATCGGCAGGGGTTGCCGCGTCGGGATCAAGCCCGCGCTGCGCCCAAACGCGCCGGAGCTCGGTGAATGTCAGCGCTTCCTGAACGACGGGCGGCAGCAGGGGATCCCGGGCCTCAATTTTCTTGGCGATACAAGGGCCGATGAAAACGCAGCGCACGTTGTCTCCATAAATTTTGCGCGTTTCCATCGCGGCCGCAATCATGGGCGATACAATCGGGGCCAGACGCGGAACCAGGTCGGGATGATACTTTCGGATGCGCTCGACAACAGCCGGACACGCGGTGGCGATCCAAGATCCCTCCGGATCGCGGCGAAGCAGTTCTTCGTAAGCGGCGGCTACGAGGTCCGCGCCCCGCGCCACTTCAATAACATAGCGGAATCCCAGCGACCGCAGCGCGCCCACGACGCGCTGCGGATCATATTCCGGGAATTCCGCCAGGTAAGACGGCGCCAGAAGCGCGGCAACCGGCGCCGCGGCTTCCAGAAGAGAAAACGTATTCTCCACGCCGGAGACGCAGGTTTTGGCGTTCTGCGTGCACACCTTCGTGCAGCGTCCGCAGGCTATGCAGCGTTCCGGAACAACCGATGCCTGCCCCTCGACAATCCGTATAGCCTTAACCGGGCACGAGCGGACGCAGGTATAGCAGCGTCTGCAGTTTTGCTTGATCGTCTCAATTGCGGCGAACATGAATCCGCTCCTTTCCTGCGACCCGATCAGCGCACTTCGCGGTCGGTGTAATGGCGGTGCAACAGTGCATGGCTCACGGCGCCTCCCGGCCTGCCCAGCATCTCTTCGTATAAACGAAGCACCGCCGGGTTCTCATGGGCGCAGTGAAGTTTCGCCTGTTTATCGGCGTTATGGATCTTCTGCCTGCGCTCCTGCAGGACGCCTTCGGAAACGCTCCGGGGCTGTCCGCCGCCGCCGATGCAGCCGCCCGCGCAGCTCATAACCTCCACGAAATCGAGCGCCAGTTTTCCGGCCTCCATCCGCTCCAGAAGCGAGCGGGCGGCCCCCAGGCCGCTGACGACGCCGCACCGCAGTTCCCTGCCGCCCAGAGACACGGCAAAAGTCCTTATTCTTTCATCGCTGCGCAAGGGGGAAAGCACCGCCGGGCCGAAGGCAGCCGTGGCACCGACAAAGTGCGCCGCCGTGCGCAGCGCCGCCTCAAGCACGCCGCCGCTGCCGCCGAAGAGCCGTCCGGCGCCGCTCGCTTCGGCAAACGGCGCGTCCAACTCCGCGCGCGGCACGGAATCGCCTGAAAGGTCCAGCCCATACTGATCCAGCAGCCGGATCAGTTCGCGCGTGGTAAGGACCGCATCCACGTCGCCCAGTTCCACCGTTTCCTGCTTCTTCGCCGTGCACGGCATGATGGAGACGGAAAAGAGGCGCTGCCCAGCATCGGCGGCGCGCTTCTTGATCAGAGTCGCCGCCATCTGCTGCGGCGATTTGCATGTGGAAAGATTCGGCAGAAACTGCGGCTTATGGAGTTCCACAAAACGAACCCACGCGGGACAGCAGCTGGTAAACATGGGGAATCGGCCGCCGTGCTCCAGGCGATCCAGAAGCTCGTGCGCCTCTTCCATGACGGTGAGATCCGCCGTAAAGGACGTATCGTAAACCGCCTTGAAGCCTATCTGCCGCAGGGCGCCCGCGACGAGAGCCAGCGCGTCGGAGGCGTTCCGGATCCCGACTTCAGCCGCAATGGTCGCAGGAACGGCCGGGGCAATCTGGGCAACCACATCCAGCTGCGGGTTCGCAAGAGCTTTGGTCACATCCTCCGCGGCGCTTTTTTCCCGGAGCGCGCCCGTCGGACAGACGCGCACGCACTGGCCGCAGAACACACAATCGGACACATCCAGACCGGCGTCGGCCCCGGGACGCACGTAGGTGCTGAAACCCCGGCCGCTGTAGTCGATGGCGCCGACCCCCTGCTCCACATGACAGATGGTCACGCAGCGGCCGCACAACACGCACTTATTGGGATCGCGCACGACGGCCGGAGAGGAAACATCCACCGGGTGGCCCTTCGGACCGCCGCCGAAGCGTCGGCCTCGCACGCCCATGCTCGCGGCCAGGCGCGAAAGCTCGCAGTCGCCCGCGCGCTCGCAGTAGAGGCAATCATCCGGGTGGCCGGCCAGCAGCAGTTCCACGATATTGCGCCGGATGCGCTGCACGCGGGGCGAATGCGTGCGGATCGAGAGGCCCTCCCGAACGGCCATGGTGCAGCTCGTCTGAAGACGCGATTCGCCATCGACCTCCACCAGGCAGACGCGGCAGGAAGCGTGCGGAACCGGCGCCATGTCCAGGGCGCACAAGTGCGGGATATGGATGCCGGCCCTTGAGGCAGCCGTCAGCACGGTATCTCCGTTTTTGCATTCAACCGATCTTCCGTTAATCGTGATGTTCACAGGGTCACCTCCTGCCACGGAGCGATTCCGATGGCGTCCTTGGGGCATGCGGACACGCAGGCGCCGCAGCCGATGCAACGGTCTTCAATAATGTAGTGCGCCTGTTTCCGCTCACCCACAATAGCATTTTGAGAGCACGCCTTGCGGCACATTCCGCAGCCGATGCAAAGCGCATTGTCGATAGTGTAAGTGCGCAAACCCTGGCAGACACCGGCCGGGCACCGCTGCTCATGCAGATGCGCCTCGTACTCATGACGGAAGTAGCGCAGGGTGGACAGAACCGGATTGGCCGCCGTCTGGCCGAGGCCGCATAGCGACGCCTCGCGAATCGTCTCCGCAAGTTCCTCGGCCGCAAGCAGGCCGCGGAAACGGGCCAAGCGATCCTCCTCCCCCTTGCTCGGTTTTTCGCACAGGGCGACCAGAATCTCGTAAAGGCGCGTCGTACCCTCCCGGCAAGGGGCGCATTTGCCGCACGATTCCGAACGGATAAACTCCATGAAGTATTTGGCTACATCCACCATGCAGGAACGCTCGTCCATAACAACGAGACCGCCGGACCCCATGATGGCGCCGCGTTCCTGGAGCGCACGGTAGTCCACGGGAACATCCAGCGCATCGGCCGGCAGGCAACCGCCGCTCGGCCCCCCGATCTGCACGGCCTTCAGCCGGTGCCCCTCGAGGGCGCCTCCGCCGATATCCTCCACAAGTTCCCGCAGCGACAGACCGATCGGCACTTCCACAAGACCGGTGTTGCGCACGGCGCCGGAAAGCGCGAAAACCTTTGTGCCCGAATCCCCTGTGCCGATGCCTTTAAACCAGTCCGCTCCGCGATCGAGAATGGAGGGGACATTTGCCAGAGTTTCCACGTTGTTCAATACGGTGGGTTTGCCGTACAACCCCTTTTCCGCAGGGTAGGGCGGCCGGGGCCGCGGCATGCCGCGCCGCCCCTCAATGCTGGCGATAATGGCCGTCTCCTCGCCGCACACAAAGGCGCCGGCGCCCGGCTTGATCCGGACGTCAAACGAGAACTGGCTGTCCAGGATATTGTCGCCCAGCAGCCCCGAGTCGCGCAGGCGCCCGATCGCCGCCTCGAGCCTCTCGATAGCCAGCGGGTACTCGGCACGGCAATAGATGTATCCATGGCGGGCGCCTATGGCATAGGCGGCAATGGCAAGGCCTTC
>CAZLHW010000038.1:0-9717 GCA_964559085.1 uncultured Acidobacteriota bacterium
GATAGAGGCGAGGTAAAAACCTATGGGCTCTGTTGATGTCATTAACGCCAGAATGGATGGAGGGACGCTGGTGGAGAGTCTGATTGAGGGGGAGCGCGCGCCCGTGCGCACCCTTGAAAAACAGGTTACTTCGCTTCAAAGCAAGGTAACCGCCTATCAGACTTTGAATACAAAGCTTTCCGCCTTGTCTGAAAAAGTCAATGCGATGTTGTATGGAGACGGCGAAGCACCGCTGATCACGCCCTATTCCTTTTCAGAAAGACTTGCGGAGAGCGTCTTTTCCAAATGCCGCGTTGCCTCATCCAATGAAGATGCGATAACGGCAACCGTTTCATCGGCAAACAATGTCGGCAATTATTCCATAACGGTAAGCAGTCTGGCCCAGGCAAGGACAATGGCTTCAACCGGCTTCGCCGACATTACCTCGACGGCTACAGGAACCGGGACACTAATCATCAAAACAGGAAGCAACGATCCGGTGACCGTAACCATCAACAGCTCGAATTGCACGCTGAACGGCGTATGCAACGCGATCAATAACGCAAAGGCCGGGGTTCGTGCCAGCATCATCAACGACGGATCTTCGACGCCCTACAGATTGATGATTACGGCGGAGGAAACCGGCACGGCCAACTCCTTTACGCTGACGGACAATCTGTCCGGCGGACAGGCACTCGGCTTTGTGCAGACTCAGGCGGCCGCGGATGCACAGTTTCAGATCAACGGCGCGAGCATCACAAAAAGCTCCAATGTCATCGACGATGTTATCAGCGGCGTGACTTTCACACTTAAGAATGTATCGGCCGCCCCCGTAACGCTTCACCTGGAAAGGGATGTGGATGCGATCGTCACTGCGCTCAAGGAATTTGTTGACGCCTATAATGGAGTGAATTCCTTCATCGCCGGCCAGTTTGCCTACAATGCCGCAACCGAATCCGCCGGTGTACTCGCGGGCGATTCCACACTGCGCAACATACAAAGCACGCTGCAAAGCCAGGTTGTCCAGTCTGTGCAGAACCAGTTCACAACATTGGGAGTCACCGGCCAGGTAGGCCTCGATTTTAATCGAAACGGCAGTTTGAGTCTGGATGAGAAAAAATTTCGCGATGCTCTCTCCGATAATTTTGCGGCCGTGGCTGCGCTGTTTCTTGGCGACGGCACGCCGCGCGGGGGGGTTACGGCCAGTGACAGCCGGGTTTCCTTCAACTCCAAAACCTCGGCAACGCAACCCGGCACCTATGCTATAGAAGTAACTTCTCTCGCGGCACAGGCGGCGGCGACGGGAAACCAGATTGTCAGCGCTCTGTCCGGCGATGAAACACTGACCATCACCTATGGCAGCGCCACCGCTGTCGTTGCTCTTCTGCAGGAGGATACGCTCGCAACGGTTTTGGAAAAAATCAACAATGCCCTTTCCTCTCAGGGCATGGCGGTTACTGCATCCAATGACGGCTCGGGCAGAATCAAAATCGCAACCCAGAACTATGGCAGCGCCGAGACAGTCACGATTGTATCCGACCGCTACGATACGGAAGGATCCACCGGATTCGGCCTCGTCCCTGTTGTCGCCACAGGCGTAGATATTTCGGGCACGATCGGCGGCAATGCAGCATCCGGAAGCGGCTTGCTGCTCACGGGAGCCGCCGGACAGCCTGAAGAGGGTCTAACCCTCAGCATTTCTCAGACGACAACAGGGAGCTACGGATCGGTATCGGTCGCGTCAGACACCACAGGCGTGGAGGGCGAAAGCATTCTCTACAATCTTTTCAGCGCATTGGACGGCATCACCGATCCTTTGTCGGGTCCGATTACGAATGCCAAAAGCGGGCTCAACAGTAACATCAAGAGCCTGAACGAACAGATCAGTAATTATGAAGCTCGTCTCAAGGTTCGCGCCGCCATGCTTACGGAACAGTTCAACCAGGCAGACCAGGCCTTGAGAATGATGAGCGTAGCCCAGTCTTCCTTAAGCAGCCAGCTCAGCAAAATGTCATTTTAGATTGTGACTTAGAAGGAGTTTTTAATGGCAGCGTATCAGAACCCAGCACTCCGGTATCGCGAAGTCGCCGTGCGAACCGCCAACCCATTGCAGCTGATCATCATGTTGTATGATGCGGCCATTTGTTCTCTTCAGGAAGCGCAGCACCACATCCACAACAAGAATATCGCGGCCAGAGCCCGATCCGTCAACAAATGCATTTCCATTATTTCCGAGCTTCAATCCTGCCTGAATCTGAAAGCGGGCGGCGAAATCGCAAACTCCCTGGATCGCCTTTACGATTATATGAAAAGGCGGATTTTTGCCGCAAATGTGCAGCAAAGCAGCGAGCCGCTGTCCGAGGTTGAGGCCTTGCTGGAAAATCTCCGCTCGGCATGGAGGGAGATTGCAGGGCACCCCGAAAAGGACAGCGTTTCACAAGATTCGCAGAGGACGCTGGAACATATGATTCCAGGCCCGGCAGCGCCGACGCCCATGCAGTCTAAAACATTCAACGTATCGGCATAACCGCCATGAGCGATCCTAAATTGGAATTTCTGAACTTGATCGCGCTCTATCGCGAGCTGGAGGAAGAAGTCGCCGGGATCGCGGCGGTCGATGAGAGTGCGGATCCACAGGCTCCCGTCCGTGCAGTATTACAGCATGCCGTTTGCTTTGGGCGGATTGCGGAGCTGAGCAGTCGTGTAGAGCAGATATCCGACAACTGGAAGAACTGCAGAGCCCTGCTTGATGAAAAAGCCCGAGGCGAAACACAGCAATTGGCGGACGCGGCACGATGCCGCGCGGAGCGATTACTGCAACTGTGCAACCTGCAATCGGAAAAAATCAGACGGACCTACAACCGGCTGGAGAAAAACCTGGCCGAGATCGGCAAAGGCGCTCAATACCTCAAGGTTCTCAGGCCGCCCCAAAGCAATTACCCTAAATTCATCGATTCCCTGCACTAAATACCGGCTGCTTTTTATGGCGGCGCTCTGTGTAACGTCTTCCGGTTTTACTGCAGAATATTTTTTGCGAGATCCAGCCAGGCATTCTTGAATTCCGCAATTGAAAATTCCTTTTCCACGCGTGCTCGTGCGCCGAGGCCAAGCCGCATGGCCTCCTGCGGATTATCCAATAATTGCAGAACTCTGTTTCGTAATTGTTCCGTTGTGTCGCCAACCACGCCCTCCAATCCATCCCGGATAGGAGAGCTTACATGCTTCAGAGTTGCCACCGGCATACCGGTAGCCATTGCCTCAAGAAGCGCCAAGTTGTAGCCGTCTTCGTAAGGATAAATGGGAGTGTAGAGATAAAGCCTATAGGAACGCAGGTATTCTTTCAGATCATCCCAATTCTTTGCCTTGCGGCTTGAAGCAATATCCTTGTTGTCGCCGATTACCAGATTCGGCAGATCGCGGCAGACTGCCTGAAATATCTCCCAGCCCATCATGGCGCCGCGCGCTTTCAGGTTATTGCAAACCTGCAGCACGCCCCGGATCTCGCCGCGATACCCTCCATACTGACGGACATCCACTCCGGGCCGTATAATCGCGCCTGGGATTCCCCAATCTCTGTGTTTGAGCTCGGAAATATAGACCACACGCGCTCCGTTGGCCTTTAACAAGATTTGGAGTTTTTTTACGTAGAGCGCCTTATCAATTGTGCCCCGGTCCTGCAACATGCGGCCGCTTAACGTGCCGTGCACCAGAAAACCTTTCGGAAGCGCAACCTCGCGATCATCGAGCAGAGCATTTATGTTGTGAGTCAGAATCCAATCCCAGGAACCATCGCGCACCGCAGCCTGGACAGAGGGATAGAGAGTCGCATTTTCCGGGAGAGGCCGAATATGTGGATCCCAATTCTTAATAGCGCCGGATGGGGAATGAGGCTCGACGATCCCGAACCTCCAGGGCAGGGAGGCGGCCATCAGATGCAAATAGGGCTGGTGAGAGTTGAAAGTAAGGACGCGTAGGGGATCCAATTATCTCAGAAGCTTTTTTAATATATCGAGTTTGGGTATCTGGGACTGTGCCGCAGCCAGGTTTTCCCTGCGAATGGCCTCATAGACCTCGTGCCGATGCACCGAAATATGCCGCGGCGCTGTGATGCCCACCTTCACACTTCCCGATCCGATGTTGAGTATCGTCACTTCTATTTCATTGCCGATGACAAGGCTCTCATCTTTTTTTCGCGTAAATACTAGCATCCGTGTAGTTACCTGCGGAGCAATCCTGCCCCCGCGCTAAGGGAAACCTTTTTTAGGCTTCCTGAGCTTTCGATTCCGTATCGGTACTGCCGAGCAATGGATGTTTGACCGCATATTTGCTTTCATGCAGGATTACCTGCTTCCCGCACCGAGCTTTGCCATTCACGACTATGGGCGCCATAAGGTTAACCGTGGCCTGGTTTGGATCCGCCGGGATAGTGGCCACCGCATAGACAGCCAGCTCCGCGGAGGTTTTGCTGTTGACGTCCTCCATATCGGCATCCGACAGACGAAATTCATAGCTCGGATCGACAAGAAACGGATTAATTAAAAAAAGAGATATTGGAGGATCATCCAAAGCCTGCAGGTACTGAAAGGGCTTTATCTCTTCCCTTTCCAGGATCACAAATCTGTGGATCTGCGGAAATCCCGGCAGGCCCTCTTTGAACGTGAGAACCATTTCTTCCGGTATTTCCAGATTTCCGAAGTTCACCGTATGGATTAGCATTATTCCCCAATCATAAGCCCGGACCCGCTGCAGCGCGGCACGCTTTTTCTTCAACTCTGCCCGCTGCGTGCGTCCGCCGGCAATTGTTAATTAGCTGTTCAAAGCCCGGCGACTGCTATTTTAGCCCGTCTACCCCAGAATGTCGAACAAGTTGCTCTGTTGAAGTACGGCGGCTCCCGCCGACATAGCCGCGTCCAGAGCCGTTTTGGTCTGGTTCAGCTGAACGACAGCCTGGGCCATGTCCGCATCCTCAATTCGGCTTCGTTGCTCTTTCAAGTTGGTTTCCCGCAGATCCAGACGTGCTTGGACACTTTCGAGGGTGCTCCTATGCGCCCCGATCCGGCCGCGCATTTGCGATAGTTGCGAAAGCGCCGAGGAAAACTCTTCCAGCGATGCCTTGATCGCCGTCGTGTCATCAGAGTCCATTCCCGCCAGCAACGCATCGATTACGGCAAAGATCGAACCGAACACCTCATTTCCGGAAAAACTCATCGGCACGTCGAGTCCCGCATCGATTCGGATGCTGACGGCCGCGTCATCCCCGCCGTAGACGACAGTATCTCCGTCCAGCGAGAAAGGCGCCGCGCTGCAGGCGGAGCCCGCAAATAAATAGCGGCCGTTTACCTGGCTGTTAGCCAGCGAAACAATCTGCTCGCGCAGGGATCGCACTTCATGCGCCAACGATGCGCGGGCGTCCGTGTTAACGCTGTCGGACGCAGCCTGACTCCCTTTGGAATAGATGGAAGTAAAAAGATTGTTGACCTCGTTGAGGGTTGAATCGGCCGCGCCCAGATAAAGAGTGCCGGCATCTGAATTGAAGCGATACTGATCAATGTCCCCTTCACTCTTTGCCACGAAAATCAGTTCTGCGCTGCCGGCGGGAGAATCCTTGTGATCCGTGAGGCGCTTGCCGCTGGACACCTGCCGGCTGAGCGACGCCAGATCTCCGTTAAGGATTCCCAGGTCAGCCAGGAAATTTCGGCCTATTTCCAATGGAGTAATTCGCATAGATTATCAACCCAGAAGTTGAATGATTTCTTCGCTTAAACTGTCCAGAAGGTTTGCGTACCGTGCGCTTGCCTGATACGCTCTTTGGTACTTGATCAGATTCACAGCCTCCTCGTCGAGATTCACTCCGGAATTGGCATCTCTCTGGTTTTTCAACCGCGACAAAAGATTGTTCTGGACTTCAACGCTATCTGCCGCCGCCGCTTCTTGCGACCCGATCTGATAAATCAGACGGGCATAATATTCATGAACAGTTTCTGTTGAGGAGGAAAATAAGAGCTCGTCGGCAATGGCGGCAAGCAACTGTGCATTTTTGTTATCCCCGCTCCCGCCGCCTGAAGCGGCTGCCGCGATCAGGTCTGGATCGGTCAGCGCGACACTCAGTTTTCGGGCACATCCGTGATTAGATCCCGGAATGATTTCAGAAACGGGCGCAAAACCGTCTCCGCCTCCAAATCCGTTGAGATCGTTCCCCTCCCGATGCTGTTCATTGACGCGGTCTATGAGAGTCGCCGCCATATCGTCCAACGCTTTAAGGTATCCGGCGATGATGCTATCCCGCAGTTTAATCAAGCCGCCCAATTGGCCTGATCCCAGTGAATCCGTTATATCTCCGTCTCCCAGTTGAATGCGCAGAAATGTCCCCGTCGACAGGCGGTTGGCCGACAGAGGGAATTGCTGATCCCCGGCAACCATCAAACTTCCATCTTTGGTGGTCACGGTTACGGTGCCCGACTCGATTTCATAATAGGAAATGTCCATCAGATCGGAGAGTTTTTCCAACATCTTCTGTCTGCTGTCGCGCAACGTCGATTCGGTCTCCGAGCGAGCAGCTTGAGCCGCGGCAATCTGTGCATTCAGATCCGCGATCCGGGATGTAATGGAATTGATGCTGTCGACCGTATAGGCGACGGCGCGATCCTGCGCGCTCTGCACCTGCTGCACGGCGGAATAAATGCGCCGGAATTCGCCGGCCAGAGCGTTTGCGCTCGACAGCACCTGCTGCCTCAATACCTTGTCCTGCGGTGCCGTGCTCAGCGAACTGAAGCTGTTAAAAAAGTCCGCAAGAGCCTGCTGCAGATTCTCCCCGCTGTTTTTGCCCAGAATGGAATCGATCTGCTGCAGCGCGTTATACGTCACCGTGCTCTCGCCCAGCATCTGCAACTCCCGGCTGATGCTCTGATCGAGATAGCGGTCCCGGCTTGCCTGAAGCGCGACACCGGATATTCCGGAAACCGAACTGCCGGCATCTCCGGTAAACACAACCTCCTGGCGCGTATAGTTTGGGTCATTGGCATTTGCCACATTTCTCTGGGAAATGGATAGGGCAAATTGCTGCGCGGCAAGCGCCTGGGTGACAGAATCAAAACTATTCAAGATGGATGGCATACCAATCAGTTCCCAGCCGGGCTTTTAGGGCGGCATTGCGATTCCGGATGCATTACGGCATCAGAATCGCGGTATTTCAATCAGAAACAGCGGCACAAACCGGTCGATCAGGCTCTCTGAGAAAACGTCGGCTGTATCCGGGAAATCGGCTCGAATAATCCGGTCGGCTGGTAGGAACCCGTGGCATTGGAAAAAATGGCCAACACCCCCTCCGAATAGCGGAGAGACTTCTCCACCAGCATGCGATTGCGCCGGTTGACGGTCTTCAGCTGCCTTACCACGTTTTTAAAAAGAGCCGTTTGGGACCTGATTTCCAGAGCGAGTGAGGGTTCAAGACTGTCGGCGAGTTTCATAAGAGTAAACTCCTCGCGTCGAATCCCGAAAGACTTCGACAGGTCGTTGCAGAGACGGGCCATAGCCGACTCCAGCGCATGGAGCCTGGCGCTGAAGGTCTCTTCGATCCTGTTGCTTTCCAGGATGGCGTCCACACGGCCCTGAACGAGCAAAGCCGTTTTGCACCTCTCGTGTTCCATGAGATCGCGGCAGAGATTAATCTCCTCGCGAACTATGCCCAGGAGATCCGAAATGGCAGCCCGCATCTTTCAGATCCTGAGGTCGATGTGGTTTGAGGACATGGAGCCTTCCACTCCCTCTGTTTCGTCCGGCGGCGCGCTGTCTTCGGTTTTTGGGGCTTGCCTTCCCCGCATATAGCGCTGCTTGCGCGGCTGATCCTCCCCAAGCCGCTCCTCTCGCACTATTTCCAGGAAGGGTGTAACGACAAGATTTACGAGACCGAAGTCGTCGGACATGGCCGTCTCCACCTAGTCGAGCCTAAAAAACCTCGTCCAGCAGATTGCCTCCAATAATTTTTTCGGCGATTTTTTCCGCCTTGACATTGTACGTGCCGTTTTCGAGTGCCCGACGGATCTGTTCAATCTTCTGCTCCCGGACATCCGGGACTGATTGAATCAGTTCATTAAGATGAGCGATCTCCCTGGGGCGGAGCGATAATTCAAGCCGATCCGTTTCGGAATACGCCCCCCCGCTTTTAACAGATTGCTCTGTTTTCTGCGGAGACTCGACCCGCTGCATGCCGTTGTTCAAAACTATCAAAGGGCTCGTTCCATTAATCTCCATAATATCCTCAAGAGATTACTCTTGGTTTGCTTATCGTCCCCTTGATAATAGCACTTTAATCATTGTTTGCCTTAATGCGATTTTTGTTGTCGCTTACCGGCCCGCTTCAAGCTTTGTCCCCGAAGCCGTTCGATTCAGAGCAAGATTACCGGCCGGATCACCCTGTTCGCCGTTCCGGATAACCGCAAAATGCAGATGCGGTCCGGTGCTGCGACCCGTGCTCCCCACCGTTCCCAAAACATTTTCCGAGGTTATGGCGTCGCCAACCTTTGCCAGGATGGAACCCAGATGGGCATACCGCGTTCTCAGTCCCGCGGCATGCTCCACCAGAACAGTGTTGCCGTACCCGCCTTCATACCCGGCAAAAATGACAGTGCCGGGAAGAGCGGGCACGACCGGCATTCCCTCCGGAGCCGCCAGATCGATTCCTTTGTGCCATCGCGGCTGACGCGTGAACGGATCCAGCCGCATGCCGAAATGCGAACTGACCGGCGCCTGTACCGGCAGTTGAATGTCGCTGATTTCGTCATCCGGATCGATGCCGAAAGGAGATGCCTCGGAACGGCCGGCATCGGGGACGGCCGGCTTTCTCAAAGCATCAGCGGGGGGAGGAGAACTAGCTTCTTCCTCCCCGTCCAAGCCCGCTGTTGACAACAGCTTTCTTTCCAGAATCCCCGCAATGCCCAGGACCCCTCTTTGGGCGAGATTGAGGGAAACCTCCTGGTCAAACAATTCCGTGTAAATGGATTTTCCGAATCCGCCTTCCATAAGCCCGGACTCTTGAATCGTCTCGCGCATTACCTTCAACATATGCGCAATAAAAATGGCTTCGAATTCCCGGGCAGCCTTCTTCAGTTCGTTTCTCTGCGATGCGGTTGCGCCGGTTTTCGCCACATGGAGGCGGCTTTCCATTCCGGCGCTGGAGGACGTCAAGATATCCAGCGGGACTTGGTTTATGGGGCTGAGGAGCGAGGTATCCGACATTTTATAGAATTCCAGATACGGCCTTAAACCGTTGAATCAGATAATTTCCAGATCTGCCTGCAAAGCTCCCTGAGCTTTGATAGCCTGAAGAATGGCGATAATGTCCCTGGGGCCGGCACCTATCGTGTTCAGCGCGCGCACAACTTCCTCCACACTGGCCCCCTCGCGAAGCATCACAGTGCGTCCCTTATCTTCCTGAACCGACACAGTCTGTTCGGGAACAACCTTGGTATCGCCCAGGCCGAACGGCGCAGGCTGAGAAACCTGGAAGGTCGTTCCGACCTGCAGCGACAGGCTTCCATGAATGATGGAAACCTCGGCAATTTTGACATCCTTGCCCAGAATAATGGTCCCCGTCTTTTCGTTCACGACAACCTTTGCCGCGGTATCGACCTCCATCTGTGCGTTTTCAACCATCGCCATGAATTCAATAATTCGATGGCTGTAGTCCGGCGGGACCCGTATCTGGATCGTGCGGCCGTCTCTGGCCGAAGCGATATTGCT
>CAZLHW010000038.1:9727-12645 GCA_964559085.1 uncultured Acidobacteriota bacterium
GCTTGCCGAAGACTCATAGATGGATCGAACGGCACGGCTGAGCGTCGTAAAATCGCTTCGATGCAACACCAGGTTCAGATGCGCTTTTCCGTCGAAGTCCACCAGGACATCCTTCTCCACCAATCCCCCATTAACGATTCTGCCAACCGTCGGATGGTTTGTCTGAACGCGGTTATTGGTCCCGCCCGCGCTGAATCCGCCAAGATTGACCGGGCCCTGTGCTGTTACATAGACCTGATTGTCTGCGCCCAGCAAAGGAGTCATGATCAGGACTCCGCCCTGAAGGCTCTGAGCATCTCCAATGGAACTGACGGTCACATCAATGCGGCTGCCCTGTCGAATGAACGGCGGAAGAGTTGCCGTAACCATCACGGCAGCGATGTTCTTCACGCGCACCTTGTCCCCGTCGATTGTTATTCCGTTGCGCTCCAGCATGTTTGCCAGCGTCTGAGTCGAAAAAATCGTCTGGTTGCGGTCGCCGGTTCCATTCAGACCGACTACGAGTCCGTAACCGACCAGCTGGTTATCGCGTACGCCTTCAAACGTCGCAATGTCCTTGATCCGGCTGGCAGACAGAAGCGGCGATTGGAGGGACATCCCCAGAAATGCCAGACAAAAACAGATCCAGGTCCGGTACATATTGCACCCGTTTTAAAACGGCATGATGCCGTTAAGAATTTTGTAAAGCCATCCGGGTTTGATCGGCTGACTGACAACGCCTTTGCCCTGTAACCGTACAGACATCTGGGCTATTGCAGACGATGCCACCACGTTATTGGCGCTTATATCCTCAGGGCGAACCACGCCGGTAAGATAGACACTCTGGTTTTCGTTGTTCACATGTTATTCGCGCTTCCCTTCCACAACAAGGTATCCGTTGGGGAGCACCTCGCTGACACGAGCGGCCAGATTCGGTTCCAGCGTTGTACTCCGGCTTGTGGATCCGGTCCCTTCAAAACTCGAACTTCCCTTGCCGGAAACCGTAGTCGGCAATTCCTTAATTGCCTTTTCCAGGCCGAATAAATTGTCAAAGCCGGAAGAGGCGGAAGTCTCCTTCGAATTCTTGGCTTCCGCGCTGGCAACGGCCTGAGTGGTTTCCACCACGCGGATTGTCACGATATCGTTGATATAACGCGCCTTCGAATCACGGAAAAGGTTTGAGCGATAGCTGTTCCCGGTCCAGAGCGATCCTTCATTTCTCTGCGTTTCCGCCTCCAGTTTTTTGGCGCTCTCCACATAGGCGCCAATATCCGTCGGGTCTTTAGCCTTCGCACTGGTTGGGCCGCACCCTGTGCACGCCAGGACAACGGACATTATCAATAGGAAACCGGCAGCCGCATATCTCATCGGTGTCCACACTCCCTTATTGCATTGTCACTTCCGCCCTGCCTGTAACCCGGGCTTTCAGCGGAGTTGAAAAATCAAGATTTCGGACGCGAATCATTTGGCCAAGCTTTCCATCCTGTTCCGCTTTTGCGAGGGCGGTGAGCACGATCCCGTCTCTTTCCAGCCGCAGTCGCACCGTTTCGCCGCTTCGAACCAGAAACGGCTCCGCAAAATGCTCACAGGTGAGAGCTTCCCCTTCAGAGAAACGGCGGCGCGAGATTCTTCCCAGGGCTTCTTCAGGCGTGCGGCAGTACGGCATACGGAGATCGGGGATCTCCACGCTTTTCATCGCCACATCCTCGACGCCGAGGATTTTTCCGGAAGGAATCTGCCGCGCCGCTGTCAGCACCTCGGTGCGCACAGCGATGTCGGCGCTTACCCAGCAGCTGCGCAGGACCCGGCCGGCGTGCACAACCTCAATTGGGATGGAAATATATTTCTGCCCGATCAGGGGCTTTGCGGATGCGATGCGCAACTCGGAATCCGCAGGCTCGCTTCCGATTCCGCTCAAGTTGCTCACCGAACGAATGACGATTTCCGACTCTTTCCAGCCGGTTGTGTTTTGCAGGTGCGCCTTGATAAGCGGCGCGAGTTTATCGGCTGCAGAAATATGGGCGGACTCACCGACCGCAGCCGCATTTTCGTTCACGCCGGCGCCGACGGCCGCCTGCGCGATGGCTGCAGCCAGAGATACCGCAAGAAACGACCAGGCAATGACTCGAATGCCATGAAACAAGCTGCGAATTCTCCCCTCACCCAACCTGGAGCGGACTAAACTGCGTAGCGGACAAGACAAGCCCAGGGACAAAGCACCGCAAAAACCGGCTATCCCCGGGAAAACGAAGAAAGGGGTGAAGTGACGACCGCATGCCCGGGCGTTATCTCGAGGCGCCCTGGCACACGGCGACATTTTGAAAGGGGTTGAAAGTGGGGTAAGGAGAGAATTCGAAACTTGCTTCATGTCGTTCGTTTATCGAATTACGCTGTTGGCCTGCGTGAACATCTCATCCGCGGTGCGGATGACCTTGGAATTCGCCTCGTATGCCCGCTGGCTTACGATCATGCGGACCATTTCTTCAACCACGCTGACGGTCGACTGTTCCACATACCCGGACAGCAAGGTTCCCAGCCCATTCTCGCCGGGAGTTCCGGTCACGGCATCTCCGGAAGCCTGAGTGGGAATGAAAAGACTCTTGCCGATATTCTGCAGTCCCGAAGGATTCTGAAAATAGGCCAGCTCAATTCTTCCGACCTGTTGCGGTTCCGACTGTCCTTCCAATGTGACGGATACGGTTCCATCCGCGCCAATCGTGATTCCCGTATTATCCTGGGGAATGGTTATCTGAGGATCCAGCAGATCGCCTTCAGACGTCACGATATTTCCGTCGCTGTTCAAATGGAAATTTCCGTTGCGCGTATAGGCAATCTGTCCGCTGGACTGGCGGATCTGGAAAAAGCCCTGCCCTTGAATAACCATGTCCATGGGATTGTTGGTTGCCGAAAAATCACCCTGAGTGAAGATTATTTCCGTC
>CAZLHW010000038.1:12655-14735 GCA_964559085.1 uncultured Acidobacteriota bacterium
GGCGGCGTTGTTCGTTCCCGGGGCTTTTTGCGTCTGATACAGCAAATCCTGAAACTGGGCCCTTCGGGCTTTGAATCCGCTGGTATTGATGTTGGCGAGATTGTGAGCAATCGTGTCAATGTTCAGTTGTTGTGCTTCCATTCCGCTTGCCGCGGTATGCAGAGCTCGTAGCATGCTTTCTCCTAGCGACCAAGCTTATCGATGGCTTTGGAATTAACGTCGTTCATTACAAGATGAATGCTTTTCTGTATGGCCTCAAAATGCCGGTGGATTTCCACCATCCGCACAATGGAGGAAATCGGATTTACGTTGGACCCTTCCAGAAACCCGGATTTGATTTTTGCATCCGAGATTTTCTCGAAATCCTGGCCTGCCGGGGATCTGAAAAGTGAGCCGCCTTCCTTCTCGAGTTTTGAGAGATCCGCAAAGGACACAACCTTCAAGCGGTCGACCTGAACTCCGTCCAGAAACACATCGCCGGATTCGCCGATGCGGATCGTCCCGGGTCCCAATGTTATGGTTTTGCCGCTGATGCCGAGCACCGGATACCCTTCCGATGTGGTCAGCACGGACTGCGCATTCAGATTCAGATTGCCGTTTCGCGTGTACCGCACGCCCCGCGGCGTTTGTACGGCGAGGAATCCATCTCCGGCAATAGCAATGTCCAATTCCCGGCCTGTCTCATTCAAAGACCCTGTTTCGAAATTCAAAGCGCTTTGCACTTGAACGGATCGATTGATAACGGCATTGAAAGGATCAAGTCCCTGCGGGTTTTCAGCGGATGCAGCCAGGTACGTATAGAAGGCCTTCTCTTCTTTAAATCCGGCCGTATTAATATTGGCCAGGTTATTTGCCAGGATATCCAGCGCATCCGACTGCGCCCGCAATCCCGAATATGCCGTGTAGATTCCGCTATCCATTCTTCTTTCTCCCGGCTCGACCGCGAACGCGGCCCTTTGAGCAACTAATCCCATAGCAAATTTCGTGCCAACGATTTTTGCCTCCAAAATGCCATTTTTTTGGCGTTTCCGATCCGGAATCGGATCCGGGCTGCAAAATATTTGACACCCCGGCAAATCTTGCCCGACCGTATGGGCAAAAATGGCACGTTAGCTTCCAACGCCATAGTGAAGTGCATCCGCTCCGACCGGATCCTGCGATTGCACGGCAGCGGCCTCATATCGGAAAAAGTGATGATGCGATTCCGTCGGGAAATCCAGCCGCACCCAGAAGAAGTCATGCGCCAATTCCGCTTGAATGTCCTGGGCGCGATTGTTGATGGCCGAAGCAATGATTTCATTGCCGACGTCCAGAAGTTCTTCCAGCGAACCGAAGGTCGGAACATTCGAAAGATCCAGCTCCTCGGGCCCGTACATTTGCTCTAGAAGTCTTGCAATCGCCGATTCATCGCCGATGTACGGCACAATTCCCTTTCGCACCATGCGTCGAATGGCTTCCTGCGAATGAAAGTTTACGGGCGCGGTGACAGCCACCCGCAAAGCGGAATGGCCGTCATCAAACCCAACAGGGACCAGGCCGGAACATTTGGCAACCTTTCCGGGAATCATGCGCACTGCATCCGCATTCGCCTCGGAATTATTCAGGTTGATCAGCGGAAGCCCGTATTGTTTTGCCAGGGCGGCCGTTATCTGATGCTCTTCCACAAATCCAAGACGAAGCAGCCATTCGCCGATGCGCCCCTTTTGGGTTTGAGTTTGCAGCCGGATGGCCTCATTGAGCTGATCCCTTGTAATATAGGCCGTTTGCATGAGAATGGTTCCCAATTTGGGTCTGGGAATGCGGCGTTCCTGATCCATCCGAAGACGCCGCCATTTCTCGCTTAGCTCACTCTCAAAATGCATCTGCAAGCAAGCATCGCTGCAGAAAGAATTTCCTTCATACTGAGGGGGCCGGCGACGGTTTAGAAAGATATTGAATTCGGTTCGAATCCGGTTGCATTCCTTGCGATAGCAGTGATATTTAGGCATGCTTTCTCACCTGTTCATTCATCTTTGCAGATCGAGCATTTGCGCCCCCCATATACTTGCGCAAATTGAGAATCAGCTCCGCTTCTCCAATC
>CAZLHW010000039.1:0-14693 GCA_964559085.1 uncultured Acidobacteriota bacterium
GCAGGCATTTACCATTCAGGTGCGTCATCACGGCGAGGATCCGTGGGAGAGAATCCGGATTCTCTCCCGGTTGATGCCGCGAACGCCTTTGCGCGGTTCGTATCAGACTGCCAGTCTTTCCTCCTTCGACCTCAGCACGCCGCGAAGCATCATCTCTCTCTGGATCAAACGATCGGTGGCCAACGGCATCCGGAGCTTCTGGATTTGCGATTACCAGGAGAATGTCGAGCGATTCCGCTATTTTGCCCGGATTGCCAAAGGGGAAGGCGCCGAAGTCGTCACGGCGTTGATGTACACCGCAAGCCCCGTGCACACCGATGACCATTGGGTTCAAAAAGTAAAACGGATTACCGCGACCAAAGAATGCGTGGATCGGATCATGATCGAGGATGCAGCCGGAATCCTCACGCCCGAGCGCACGCGCGCGCTGATCGGGCTCGTCCAGCGGAACTGCGAGGGAATTCCGCTTGAGTTTCATTCCCACTGCAATTCGGGGCTGGCGCCTCTGTGTTACCTGGAGGCTCTCCAGGCGGGCGTTACCACTCTGCATACCGCCTGTGCGCCTCTTGCCAATGGAACATCCTTGCCGTCAACGGAAAGCGTCCTCAGGAACGCCCGTCGACTCGGATTCAATTCGGATCTGAATGAAGACGCGCTCGCGGCCGTTTCCGCCCATTTCAGAAGGATCGCCGAAACGGAACACCTGCCCATCGGCGCTCCGGCGGAATACGATCTGTTTCACTTCGACCATCAGGTCCCCGGCGGCATGATGTCCAACCTGAAGCGCCAGCTCCGCGAATTGGGGATGGAACACCGGCTCGGCGAAATTCTCGAAGAAGTGGTCCACGTGCGCCGGGAATTCGGGTATCCGGTCATGGCCACGCCCTTTTCCCAGATTGTCGGCGTTCAGGCCATGGAGAATGTAGTGTCGGGAGAGCGCTACAAAAAAATTCCGGACGAGACCATCAAGTACGCGCTGCAATACTACGGGCCGCCCGTCGTTCCGCTCGATCCGAACGTGATGGACAAAATCATGAGCCTTCCGCGGACAAAGGAATTTCTGAATTGGGAACCGGAGGGATATTTGAAATCCGTGGAAGAACTGCGCCGGGAGATCGGGCCGGAACTGTCCGATGATGCGCTTTTACTGAAAATCCTGATTCCCGGGAAGTCGGTTCAGAAAGCGGAGCCGAAGAAAAAAATTGCCGCCGCAAGCCCGCCGGCGTCTGCGGCAGTTTTCCCGGACGCGTTCTGCGTCGAAGTCGATGGCGAAATTTTCAATGTCCGAATCCTGCCGCGCGGGCAGGAGGGGAATCCCGCAAAGCGGGAAACAACCGTTCTTGCCGATGAAGCGGTTGTGTGCGACATGGCCGGTCTTGTGCTCTCGCTTGAGGTGAAGACCGGCGATCGCGTGAGTCCCGGGGACCGGGTTGCCGTTATCGAGTCCATGAAAATGCGGAGATCTGTTCATGCTTCCCGGGCCGGCGTGGTCCAAGAGATTCTTGTGAAGGAAGGGGACGTAATCGAACCGGGATCCGTCCTGATGGTTCTTGCCTGATATTCGTTTTTTTAGCCTTCGAGTCTTTGAGCCTTCGTGTTAATTACAGCGTCTCCAGGACGCGAAAGAAGTTGGGAATGATCAAAAAGATCCTCGTGGCCAACCGGGGCGAAATAGCGGTTCGAGTTTTGCGGGCCTGCCGCGAAATGGGGATTGAGTCGGCAGCGGTATTCTCGGATGCGGATAAGGATGCGCTGTTCGCGAAATACGCGGACGAGGCTCTGCCCATCGGGCCGGCTGCGGCCGCCGCAAGCTATCTCAGTATTCCCAAAATCCTTGAGGCGGCAAGGCGGTCCAGGGCCGATGCGATTCATCCCGGCTATGGATTTCTCGCGGAAAATCCGCGCTTCGCCGCCGCCTGCGAACAGGCCGGCATCCGGTTCCTCGGGCCTTCAAGCCGGGTTCTCGAACTTGTCGGCGACAAAGTCGCCGCGAGGCGCGCAATGATGAATTGCGGCATCCCTGTTGTTCCCGGTACCAACGAATGCATCACGGATCCGGATCAGGCTCGAAGCGCGGCGGGTGCGATCGGGTATCCCGTCATTATCAAACCTTCGGGCGGCGGAGGCGGGATTGGGATGACGACCGCCGCCAATGAGGCGGAGCTGATGCAATCGTTGCAGTCCGCGCGGGCCATTGCCGGAAACACCTTTGGACTCAGCGACGTCTATATTGAGAAATATCTTGACAGTCCCCGTCATGTGGAATTCCAGATCCTGGGCGATTCCACCGGCAGCATTGTTCATCTTGGGGAGCGGGAATGCTCCATTCAACGGAGGCACCAGAAACTGATTGAGGAATCTCCGTCGACCGCATTGACGCCGGCATTGCGCGCTGAAATGGGGGAGGCCGCCGTGCATGCGGCGCGCTGCGTCGGCTATGAAGGCGCCGGAACGGTGGAATTTCTGCTTGCGGACGGCAAGTATTATTTTCTTGAAGTGAATGCGCGCATCCAGGTGGAGCATCCCGTCACGGAGATGGTGACGGGAATCGATATCGTAAAAGCGCAGATACAGATTGCTTCCGGAATGCCGCACGGCATCCGGCAGGAGGACGTGCGGATCCATGGAGCCGCGATTGAGTGCCGGATCAATGCGGAAGACCCATGGAACGACTTCGCTCCCGCGCCCGGAATAATCAAAGCCTCACACCCGCCCGGAGGAGCGGGGATCCGGGTAGATAGCGGGATTTGCGGAGCCGGTTCCATATCGCCGTACTATGATCCCCTAATCGCGAAACTGATCGCATGGGGCCGGGATCGGGATGAGGCTATCCGCAGAATGCGGCGGGCGCTCCATGAATACGTTCTTGTCGGCATTCGCAGCAATATTCCCTTTCACCTGGCTGTGATGCAAAACGAGCGCTTCATGCGCGGCGAGCTGAGCACGCATTTCATCGCCGCCGAATCCTTGCTGGTGGAAGACATGCGAAGAATTGCGGAACGGCAGAGGCCGTTGCAGGACAGGCTGCCGTATTTTAATGAGGATAAAAAGAAAAGGATCGCGGCTGCCGTGGCCGCCGTTCTCGCGTCCGAAAGAATAAAAAATTAGATCTGATCTTCGAGACTACGAGGCTTTGAGCCTTCGCGATTATGGGCGCTGCGGCAACCAAAGACTCCAGGCCTCCCGGAAAACAGCTTATGGAGGGTGAATGGAAAACCGACCTAAGGTGCTGATGATCATCACTCTGGACACCAAGGAGCTTGAGGCCCGGTTTATCCGCCGGTGTCTTGAGGACAACGGACTGGAAGTCTACCACCTGGATGCCAGCATTCGCCCTGTCGCGGCTGCGGGCGCAGACATCACTCCCGATCAGATTGCGGCCGCCGCAGGCACAACAATGGAAGAAGTCCGCGCACTGAACCATGAAGCCAAGTGTTTGGAGATTATGATTCGCGGGGCCATTCCGTGTGCGCGCGAACTGGATGCGCGCGTCGGATTCAGCGGCATCATCGGAGCCGGCGGATCCCTTGGGACAGCTTTAGCCACGGCCGTGATGCGGGCATTCCCCTTTGGTCTGCCTAAGGTAATGATTTCCACCTTAGCCTCCGGCATGACACGTCCTTTTGTCGGGACCAAAGACATCGTCATGTTTAATTCGATCTGTGATGTCCTTGGCTTGAACAGCCGGTTGCGCCGCGTATTCGAAAATGCCGCTTTGGCCATTTCCGGCATGGCCCGCGGCTATAAGCCCTTCGCGCCTTCGGGCAAGCCGCTGGTTCTGATTTCGACGCTGAGCGTTACGGAGAAGTGCTGCGATGCCGTCCGCCGGGCTATGGAACAAAGGGGCTGTGAAGTGATGGTTTTTCATACCTCGGGGACCGGGGGCGCCACGATGGATGAAATCGCGCGGGAGCAGGACGTCTCCGTCGTCATCAACCTGTCGCTGATTGAGGTCAGCGACTATCTCAACCAGGGCTTGTTCAGCGGCGGGCCCGATCGATGCAAGGCCTCGCTCGAAAAGGGAGTGCCGACCATTTTCGCTCCCGGCTGCATCGACATTATCGTTGCCGGTCCCGAAGAGGATGCCAAAGCCCGGTATCCGGGACGGCGCTATCATGTCCACAACGCTTCCTTAACCGCGGTGCGGTCCGGGGCGGAGGATTTTAAACGGGTAGCGGAACATATGGCCGGCCTGATCCGGAAAGCAAAAGGCCCGGTCGCTTTTTTTGTGCCGCTGCGCGGTTTCTCGCGGCACGACAGCGAACAGGGCCATCTGCATGACTTAAGCCTTCCGCCGGTTTTTTCCGCTCATTTAAAGAGCGTTTTGCCGGAAGGAGTTCCCGTTGTCGATGTAGACTGCCACATCAACGATACTCCTTTTGCGCAGAAGATCATCGAAAAGGCTGTCGAGTTCCAGAAAGGAATTTGCAAATAAATGGTATAAACGGACCGGGAATTATTGTTTTAGAGGACCGGGCCTTCGTGTTTGTGAACTATTCAATTCGACGAGAAGGAGATTGGAGTATGGCTGAATCCGATAAGGCCGAATCCAAACAGAAAAAGGTTTTAAGGCGCGACTTTTTGACGGGCAGCGGCGCCGCAATCGCCGCCGGCGCCCTGGCCGTAACCGCCGCGGAATCCGCCGCCGCAGTATTGACGCCCCAGGCGGCAATGCCGCCCTATGCGGCGTCCACTGGATATATTGTCTACGACAGCAGGCTGTGTCTGGGCTGCCAGAGCTGCATGTATGCCTGCTCCCTGACCCACGAGGGGGCGGCAAATCCTTCCCTGTCCAGAATTCAGATTATTCGCGATGCGCCCTCTTTCACAAAATACCCCTACGACATTGTGGTATCGGTTTGCCGGCAGTGCGTCACACCGGTCTGCGTTCAGAACTGCCCGACGGGAGCCTGTCATGTGGATGCCGCCAATGGAAATGTTCGGCGCATCGACCCGTCGAAATGCATCGGATGCCGGCGCTGCATCGATTCATGCCCGCAGCGGCCGCACCGGACGATTTGGGATCCCGGGAAAAAGAAATCGACAAAATGCGACCTTTGCATCGATGCGCCCTTTTGGAGTCAGAAAGGCGGTCCTGAGGGCAAACAGGCCTGCATTGAAACCTGTGCCGTCAAGGCGCTCAAGCTGGTAAAAGATCCCCCTCCGCAAACGGATGTCGCCGGTTACGACGTCAACCTGGCTCCCCCGCCGAAGACGTTGCCCAAGACGGCCCCCAAACCGGCGCCGAAGAAGGAAGGAGCATAGATATGGCAAACGGATATACAGGAAAAATACTGAAAATCAACCTGACGACCCGCGAGATCGGCAGGCTCGACACTGCGCAATACGAGGCATTCGGCGGCGGCGCCGGAATGGGCGCTGCCATATTCTGGGACCTGGCTGTCGCACCGGGCGATTGGGATTTGCAGGATGCTTTCGATCCGAGGAACGTGATTTCGCTGATGTCCGGACCTCTGGCCGCGGCCGGAGTGCCGGGTGCGGGAAGAACCAGCGTGACCGGCATTGCTCCCGAGACGTTTCCGACGCCCTTGTTCCACCGCACCAGCATGGGCGGCCGATTTGCCACAATGCTGAAGCATGCCGGCTGGGACGGCGTGGTGATTCACGGCAAGGCTGAGAAACCGGTTTGGATCAATATCATTAACGACAAGGTAACCATCGAGGACGCGAAAACGCTGTGGGGCCTGAACACGTTTGAGACGCAGGGCAAAATCCTGGAGATGGTTGCGGGCCGCACGCGCTTCGGGGAAGAGTGGCATCAGCTCGGAAGCGACTCCACTACGGCCAGGCCGCAGATAATCTGCATCGGTCCGGTGGGCGAGTCGATGACGCGGGTGGCCGCCCTGATTCACGGCAGCGGCGGCAGCGGCCGCACGGGAGGTTTTGGCGGTGTTTTCGGATCGAAGAATCTGAAAGCCGTCAGCGTGATCGGCACCGGGGGCATTCAAGTGGCGGACCCGAAAGGTCTGGTGGATTTAAGAATCCAGCATATACAAGGCCCGCAAAGGGCGGTGGAGGCCGGCGCAGCTTGCTGTATGCCCTGCGTGAACGCGGATCGCAGACGGAATTCTTATTACGGCGGAGAATCCATGTGCGCCGATGAATTCTGGTTCATGGGCGATCGTATGCGGGGCGCGGATATTGCCATCAAGTGGGGAATCTGTACCTGGGCAACCAAGTTTGGCGGCGCCATGGAAAACAAGGTTCCCAATGCGCCGGCGCTGTTCAAGGGCAAAGTTCCCATGGAGCCCGGAATGGGCTGGTATATCAAGTATCTCTATGAACTCGGAGTTCTGGGCCCTGGAAAAAAGATCGATTCACACCCGCTGCCTATGGATCAGTGGGATCAGCTGAGTTTCCGCGAGGCTTTCTGCAACGCGATCGCGCGAAAAGCAGGCATCGGCGCAGCGTTGGCGGAAGGCACTCTGGAAGCTGCCAAAATATGGGGAAGACTGGATGAAGATTTGAATTCCGGCGCCTTGCGATTCCCGGCTTATGGAGCAAGCTGGCATCATACGCTGCCGGGCGTGGATTGGGCGTATGCCTATATCCTCATGTCGGGCGACCCGATGTGGCATGGATTTATGGGCGTGGCCGGCGGCGGGGGTTTTGGAGGTCCGGCAGCCTATACGGCCGAGCAGCTTGTTACGATGCTGGCGTCCAAGACCACGCCTTTTACCGGCGATCCGCTGATGTTCAGCAATGCATGGAAAGGAGAGGAGGCCAGAAAAACCGGCATCTATTCCGCACACAAAGCCAAGATGGTTGCCTGGGCGAGATACTTTGCCGGCTTCTACAACGAGTCCATGTCGATCTGCGAAATGATGCTGCCCAACTTTATCGGCCGGTCTGCAGACTCCATTGCCGGACCCAGCCCGGAGCTCGAATATCGCTACTACCTTGCGGTCACCGGCAACAAAAAAACATTTGCCGATACGATAGAGGACGGCCGGAGAATATGGAACATGGAGCGCGCCATCCGCGTGATGGCCGGAAGGCACCGGGATAAAGAACAATTCGCCCCCTTCATGTATATGCCGGGCGCTACCTTTATGTCTTTAGGCGACAAGCCCATTTATCAGGACGGCAAATGGAGTTTTGAAAATCAGAGCGATCTGTACCTGGAGAAATCCGGTGTGGAGGAATTCAAGACGCACTACTACAAACTGGAAGGATGGGATCCCAGCACCGGCTGGCCGACGCGAAAGACCTTGGAGGGATTGGGTTTGAAGAAGGTCGCCGACACCATGGCTGCAAAAGGCAGGCTGGGAGCTTAAGAAAGGGAAAGTATTTAACCGCGGATTCTCACCGATTTTCACGGATGCTGAATCTGTGGAAATCGGTGAAGATCCGCGGTTGATACTTTTCTATGAGGCTGCTTCCTGCCGGACTGAGCTTTTCCCCGCCCGGACCCGAAAGAACAGAAATCCGACAAAGATGATGAATGCCTGGCCGGCATATATGTGCACAAACGAAAACATGTCCGGACGGAACTCGAATGTGTAGTACAGCACAAGGACCCGCAGAAGATTCGCCGCGTCTTGCAGGAATGGGAAATTCATGAGAAGCTCAATAAGGCGTTGCATACCATTAATACATGAAAGGTTTAATAGAAACTGCAGCGGACATTATCCGGAAAGCCGACGCTCTTCTTATTGGCGCGGGGGCAGGGATGGGTGTCGACAGCGGGCTGCCTGATTTCCGCGGGGATCAAGGCTTTTGGCGCGCGTACCCTCCCTACGCAAAGCTGGGCTTAAGCTTCGTGGAAATGGCCAATCCGGAGTGGTTTTCGCGCGATCCGGCGCTGGGCTGGGGATTTTACGGACATCGGCTCGGGCTTTATCGAACCACAACCCCGCATGACGGCTTCCGTATTCTCAAAAAGTGGGGCGACCGCATGCCGCATAAATATTTTGTCTTCACCTCCAATGTGGACGGCCAGTTTCAGCGCGCAGGTTTTGCCCCCGATCGGATCGTAGAGGTTCATGGCGCGATCGACTGGCTGCAATGCACAGCGGAATGCGGCATAGGCGTTTATGAATGGGATCCCTCGAATCAACGGCCTGTTGCCGTGGATGAACAAACCATGAGAGCCCTCGAGCCCCTGCCCCGCTGCCCGCGCTGCGGCGCCATCGCCAGGCCGAATATCCTTATGTTCGGAGACTGGGATTGGGACGGGCGGCGGACCAGCGAACAACAGCAGCGGATGAACCGGTGGTTTCAGGAAATTCGGGGAGCCCGTCTCGTGACTGTAGAGTGCGGATCCGGGAGAGCCATAGCGACGGTCCGGCGTTTTTGCGAAGACTCGGCCCGTTATAACGGCGTCCTGATTCGCATTAATCCCAGAGAAGCCGATGTTCCCGCCGGACAGATCGGCATCGCCGCCGGCGCCCTGGAGACCCTTCGGGCGATAGACACATTCCTCGGCTGAGAGCGCAGAGACCAAAGAAATGAAAGCGCGAGAGTTGCAAAATCTGGGAATTCCCAGAGGCGAACCCGTCAAGCTGGCCTATGACGCTATCGGAAAAACCGTGAGGGCAGGCATGAGCCGGGAGACGCTGCGCAAAACCATTAAGGCCGTTGCTGCAAATCCAAAAGCGTACATCGGAGACTCCATCTGGGGAGAATTGGCGCTGTCTCTTGCAAAATCAAATCCTTCCCGCGCCGGATATTCTCAGCGCAGCGAGCCCGCGCCCTACCGGAGATGGGGAAACGATATGGATGCCGAGTCCATCCGGCAGATGGAGAACGCCTGCAATCTTCCGGTGTCTGTAGCCGGCGCGCTGATGCCCGATGCCCATGTGGGCTATGGCCTGCCGATAGGCGGCGTGCTGGCCACGCGCAACGCCGTCATCCCATATGCCGTCGGAATGGACATTGCCTGTCGAATGAAAATGACGGTGCTGGATCTTCCCGTATCCGCGATACGGGGCCAGGAGGGGCTGCTGAGAAAAGTGATTGAGTCTGCGACCTCCTTCGGCGTCGGCGGCGGATTCACGAAACGCAAAGAGCATCCGGTGATGGAAGAGGACTGGTCCTTCAGCAAAATCACCCGCGAGTGCAAAGACAAGGCTGCGTTTCAGCTGGGATCCAGCGGATCCGGCAATCATTTCGTGGAATTCGGCACTCTCACGCTGGAACAGGACGATCTGGGATTGAAAGCCGGAGTCTACTGCGCTTTGCTGAGCCACAGCGGCAGCCGCGGGACCGGAGGGCAGGTAGCGACGCATTACAGTCGGCTGGCCATGAGCCTTCACCGCGAACTGCCGCGGGAGTTGCAGCATCTGGCGTGGCTGGATTTGAGCAGCGATGCCGGTCAGGAATACTGGCAGGCGATGGAGCTGATGGGGAGATATGCCGCCGCGAATCATTTCCTGATTCATCGCGACATTGCAAAGCTGCTCGGCGTGCATGTTTTGATGGATATTGAAAACCATCACAATTTTGCGTGGAAAGAAAAGCATTTCGGACAGGACGTTATTGTGCATCGGAAAGGCGCCACCCCTGCCGGCAAAGGCGATATCGGTATTATCCCGGGATCGATGGCTACGCCGGGATATGTCGTCCGGGGCAAAGGAGTTGCGGAATCCATGAATTCTGCCTCGCACGGCGCGGGCCGGAGATTGAGCCGGACCATGACGCGAAGCACCTATACCTGGCATGAGGGGAAGAAGTTCCTGGCCGAGCGCGGCGTGGTGCTGATTTCAGCGGGGCTGGATGAAGTTCCGATGGGATACAAGGATATTGAGTCGGTTATGGCGGCGCAATCCGACCTTGTGGACATTATCGCGCGGTTCGACCCGAAGCTGGTTAAGATGGCGCCGGAAGGCGAGCGCCCGGAGGATTGATCGCGGATTGTCACGCCACAGCGATTCCGATGGCGATTTTGCCGGCGCCGGGGTTTTCGGGTGTAGGGGGAGAGACTCCATGGCATTCAGCGAAAGTGTCGTGCTGGGAAGAACAGGCCTTAGAGTCGGCAGGCTCGGCATCGCTTCAGGCTACTGGCAGCCTGCTGCGGCGATTGAAGAGGCGTTTGAGCGCGGATGCAACTACATGGAGTGGGGGACTTTCATCAAAGGTTATTCGCCGCACATGCGCGATGCGCTTCGAAATATTGCGGCTAAAGGTCAGCGCGACAGGCTCGTTCTGGCGGTATTCACCTATGCCCATCAGTCATTCCTTACCGAGCATTTTCTTAAAAAAGGGTTGAAAGCGGCCCATATGGACTATGCCGATGTGCTGCTCCTGGGGTATTTCCCGCGACGGCCGTCGCGCCGCATTCTCGAGGGTGCCCTGAAGCTTAAGGAAAAAGGCCTCGTGCGCTTTCTTGGCATTTCCAGCCACAACCGCCGCCTGTTCGCCGAGCTTTTGAAGGACGGACTATTCGATGTATTTCACCTGCGCTATAACGCGGTGCATCGGGGCGCCGAGACCGAAATTTTCCCCTTCCTGCCGCAGGAAGACAGACCCGGGATCGTGAATTTCACGAGCACCGCCTGGGGCCGCCTGCTGAATCCCAAAAAGATGCCGCCGGGAGAAAGAGCCGTTGCCGCAGAGGAAGCCTATCGTTTTGTCCTTACCAATCCCGCAGTGGATGTCTGTATGATTGGGCCGAAGACCATGGAGCAGACAAGGGAAGACCTGAGAGTGCTTGAGCAAGGCCCGATGTCCCGGGATGAAATGGAGCGCATGCGCCGCATCGGCGATTATGTCCATGGCCGTTGAGGTCCGTGTTTCTTTGAGTTCTTCTTCGCGTTCTTTGAGTCCTTGCGGTTAACACGGCCTTACCGCAAAGCCGCAGGGAACGCGAAGAATCGCTAGCGGGATGCTGCAAAATGTCCCGGCTTCCTGTAATCCATCCCTGAAAAAACAATCAGGCAGGCAATGCAGGCAAGTTGTACTAATATGGCTTACGTTGGGCTGCAAGTCCCATGAAACAAGTCAATTCTGAAATTCCGACTTCTTTGAAGAAGCGCGGTCATGGCTCAAAAAAACGAAACACCTTGGTTTCAGGCGGGAGAACCGGGAAGAGGGACGGCGCCTCAGTTTCAAGCAACAAGCATATTCCTGGAAGGACTTTCAATGGCTTCAGAGCAAAAGGAGGGAAGCATCATGTCTGAATTGAAATTTTTATGGGGTTGGGGAGCCGTCGCTGTCCTGATGGTAATCCTGATTCCATCGGAAGCGTTATCCGCTCAAAACAATCCGGAGCCGCAGTACGAGGTGCTCAGCCCGTGGGCTGAAGCGGATCCCATACCTCTCCGGGGCCTGTCCGCTCCGCGATTGAACTCGCTGGCAGGGAAAAAGATCGGCCTGTTTGTCAATTACAAGCGCGCGGCAAGGCCCATCGCCGAGTCGGTCGAACGCAGGCTGAATGCCATGTATCCTGACGCCCGCATCAGCTATTTCGTCTCGCCCGAGTGGAATGTATCGGTTGTCGAGACCCCGAACAGGGACAAATTTGAAGCCTGGGCCAAGGGTGTTGATGCGGTCATCCTCTCGATTGGAGATTGAGGATCCTGCACAAAGTTTCTCGTGTATAACGCAATTGCGATCGAGGACTTTGGCACGCCGGTCGTGTTACTGGCGCACCCTGGGTTTGTGGCGGATGCTCATTCGGCGGCCTCCAGCAGAGGAGTTCCCGGAATCCGTGTTCTTCCGCTCAATGTAGCCAACGAATCGACGGTACGGGCCGACATCGACGCCGGCACCGCCGCCGCGATGCAGGGCATTGTGGAATCCCTGACGCGGCCGCTGACGGCTGAAGAGAAATCGCCGCAGCCGAAGGAGATCAAGACACCGAGAATCGCCTTCAAAGGAAATCTGGAGGAGGTGAACCGTTTCTACTACAGAAACGGCTGGACCGATGGTCTTCCGATCCTGCCGCCGACCGAAAAGGCCGTGGCGGAGATGCTGACAGGCACGGACCTGCCCGCCGATCATGTGGTCTCCAAAGTTATTCCAAGATTAGGCAAGGCAACTGTTGAAAAGATCGCCATCAACGCGGTGATGGCGGGAGCGCTGCCGACGCACATGCCGGTCCTGATCGCCGCGCTGCAGGCTCTCGAGGATCAGAAAACGCGCTTCGATACGTTTGAAGTGAGCACCGGGTCCTGGGCTCCCTTCTTCGCCATCAACGGCCCGATCCGGCACGATATCCACATTAATTTCGGTTCGGGTTCACTCAGCCCCGGAAATATCGCCAACTCCGCCATCGGACGCGCGATCGGATTGATTGTCAAAAACATCGGCGGGGCAAGGAAGGGTGTCGAGGACATGGGCGTCATCGGCAATCCTTCCAAGTACAGCCTCGTGATCGGGGAGAACGAAGAAGAGTCTCCGTGGGACCCGCTGCATGTCGAAAGGGGGTTCAAAAAGGAGGACAATACCCTGACGGTGTTTTTTCCGAATAATTTCCTGCAGAGCGTTCCCATGGATACCAGCGCGGAAGGGATTGCGCAGGCGCTGGCCAACCTGCAGCCGTGGAACATGTCCTGCCTGATCGTGATTCCGTCGCACGCCAAAGTCCTGGCGGACGCCGGCTGGACGAAGGAAAAGCTCAAGAAGTATGTTATGGAAAATGCGCCCACGCTTGCTCCGGCGAAAAAAGCGAATACGGACGTGCTTTCGACCCCTCCCCGGATTGTCGATCCTTCAGGTCTGATGGTCCTCGTGGCTGGAGGACCGGGGGCGTGGATGGCGGCGCTGCGCAGCGTCGGCGGCATTGAAAACGAATTCGTGACCAAAAAAATCCAGCTGCCGCGCAACTGGGACAAACTGGTCGCGAAATATAAAAATGTGGTCCCCACCTACGTGAAATATTAACCGGCCGCGGGCGGGGTGCTTCGGGAGCCTTCGAGTCTTGGAGTCTTGGAGTCAAATAAACTCAAAGTCTCTAAGCCTCCAAGGCTCTATAAAGCCGGCGATTCGCAAAACGGACCGAGGGGAGGAATGAATTTATTGTTGTGGGAAGCCACCGAAGTCAGGGCCGGGCCGGCGCTCAGGAAAAAGATGCCCTGCGTATCGGTCTCAATACCCCACTGATCGTTGAAGACGTCCCGGAATCATTCTGTTATTGGCATCCTCTCATCGATGGCGCGCCTCACCCGTTTGTGAAAAAGCCAGGCTGAAAGCGGCAGCAGGACCCATGAGGAGCAGATTACAGCCGCGCGCATTGTCGGCCATGCAGGAAGAATTCTGATCCAGAAGGACGCTGTAAGGCAAGTCGTTAAGATGGCGATAATGCCCGCTACGGTCTGCCAGGGAAGCAGCGAAAGCCTGATAATTCGAAGGAAGTAGCAAACCCAGAGCATCCACGCACCCGGAATAAGCAGTCCTGTTCCCAAAGCCAGAGCCTGGGTCCCCTCGAGTACCCAATTTGTCCCAAAAGCTGTTGATGGATGCGCGAAGCGAGGGTGGGCAATTATTTGGAGTGCCAGGTGAACCACAGTCAAGCCAAATCCATAGGTTTCGCCGGATATTCGCTTCAGCATCTCATCCTGATTCTCCATCCGGCCCCCCGTTTTCCCACGCCGGCAATTTTCCCCGGATTATAGCATTGGTGACCTTCATCCCGTTGGCCCATTTTTTGATGGTTGATACATGACGCGCAGAGACAGAAAGTGAACTTAGCGGAATTTCGACGGGCTTAATCGTTGTGTCTCCTTGACTCAAACGGAAAATCCGCCATACTGAAAAATGGAAATATGGATGAAGGAGTGTTATGCGCAATACCAATACTTACAGGGTCCGGGTCGTACGGCGAGGTGTCATCACTCTCCCCAAGCAATTGCGTAAGCAGAGCCAAATAGACGAAGGCGATACGCTGACTTTGATTGATCTCGGCGAGGGGATTGTGGTGATGAGCCCGCAGCGATCGCGCGTGGAGGAGCATGCCGGCAAGCTGGCAAAAGCCTGGTTGAATTCCGGTGAAACATTGGAATCCATGTTGTCTGAATTGCGAGAAGTGCGCGCCACATATGCCCATAAAAAAACTTAGAGTATTTTTTGATACCAGCGTGATTTTTGCGGCAGTCCTCTCCTCGGACGGAGGCGCGCGCAGATTATTTCAATTGGCGGAAGTGGGTGTTTTGCGCCTTCTGGTTTCTCCTTCGGTATTGCGCGAAGCGGAAGAGGTTGTTCGCCGCAAAGCTCCCTCTTCACTGCCGGCGCTTGCGCAGCTTCTGCATGCGGCAAATGCGGAAACAAGTTCCGCAGCTACCGCGGGCGAGATCAAAAAGGCCCGTCAGATTGTTCAATATCTCCCGGATGCCCACGTTCTGGCCGAAGCCATACACGCAAAATCCGATTGGTTTGTAACTCATGATAAAGAGCATTTTTTGAGGAAAAAGCAGAACCTGCCGCTTGATTTCCCGATCGGGACGCCTGGAGACCTGCTCCAAAAGATCCGAGACGACTTTTACGCTATTTAGAAGCATGAAGACTGCAATCCCTGCGAGTTTTTATCCAATGCCGCCCCGTCAGGCATGTGCTAGCCCGCGCTGAAAGCGCGGGGCAGAGCAGCCCAGGGTGGAAGAGCCGAGCACAGGGAGGCTCTGGAGCCCTGGGTAGAGGAAACCATTGATGCAAGCCCTGAAAGGGCGGGGGCAGGCTACGCCGCCCTTTCAGGGCTTATGGATCTATTGGCCGGCACCCCAGGCCGTCGGCTGCGT
>CAZLHW010000040.1:0-14614 GCA_964559085.1 uncultured Acidobacteriota bacterium
TCCATGTCCTTTGACGGGATATGGATGCGCTCGCGCAGACACATGGGGCAGAAGAGATTGCATCGGGTGGTGCTCTCGATAGTCAGGGACAGCGGGCCGCCGGGCACAACCGAACGTTTCCTAATGTAGGCGTTTAAAAGCCCAATCCGGTTGCGTGTTTTTGTTGAAATCCAATTCAAGATCTGCGCCTCACTCGCCTTCGCCGTTTCGAAGCTTGAGAATTATAGCGGATAGCGCCGGAATTCCGAAATTCCTCAAAAGCTATCAAAAACGGATCTTCACCAATCTGCGCGGCTAAGACGCCGTCCTATCCGATTTGCGGAAACCGTTGCCAATCCGCGCCCCGATCCTTGTGAAAAATTTTCCAGTTCATCGCGCTGCTTTCTTTTTGAAGATGCAGCTCATGCTGTGAGCTTCGTTGTTGCTGATATAAAAGCTGCAATATTCAATGTTTTTATTGAGATACTCCGCCTCTTGCGGTGTCAGGTACCGGCTCTTGATTTTTTCGTGCCGGATAAAATGATGGATCATTCCCAACGTGGTATTGGCTTCATCCTTCTCCACGCCAAATCCGGGATATCGGTTCGGCAGCGACGTATGGACGTCCTCGATTACATAAAAGCCGCCCGGCTTGACGTGTCGAAACAGGAATCCAAAGCTCACCTGTTGCTGCTCCATGGTGTGTCCGCCGTCGTCAAGAATCAGGTCAAAATCGGATCCGTATTTTTTTATGAAGCCGCTCAGTTGATTGCGGTTCGCCTGATCGGCGACATACGTTTTAATCCGCGGCGTTTCAACGGAGTCCGGGATGCAGGCATTTTTCACTCCTTCTGCTTTGGCTAAGGCGCGCAGCTTATCCAGGGTATAGAAATCAATGCCGTAGATAGTGGCGTTGTTGAAATACCGGCTCCAAACCTGCAATGAACCGCCCCATGCAATGCCAATCTCGCATATCTTTCTGGCTTTCGTCCGCATGGGAGAAAACAGGAGGTCGTATATGTCTGTAAAGCCATGAACATCCGCCTTATCAGTCTTCCCGCGCGCCAGCGCCGTCAAGGAACCGGCATCTTGGGCATAAATCGAAATTCCGCTAAACAACAAAGAGATGGCAAGCAATAGAGCAATCCTCTGTAAATGGCGCCTCTCAACCTTCATGCGACCCCCCTTTTGCATATGAGAAAGAACCGCATTGTACTACCGGGCAACGCGCTTTGCATAAATTCTTGTGGAGCCGAAGCTCCATGAACAATGCCGCAGGATACTGCTATAATGGGAGCCGTTTTTTAATACCGGAGATTTATGCCTTCAAAACCCAAGCCCCGCAAATCCAAAACCGTTCTTAAATTTGGACGAGGAACAGTGGTTAAAGTCCTACTTTTGCTGCTGCTTCTGCCCATGATTGCCGCCGCGGCATTCTTAATTCGCTATTACTACATCTTTGACGGAATCATCGAAACGAAGCTCGGGCAGCGCCACCAGATTGCCGAAACGAAGATATTTGCAGCCCCTACGGTTCTTTATCCCGGGAAACCGATTGGTTTTGCTTCGTTGGTGGCCAGAGTCCGGCGTCTCGGCTATGCAGAGGATAGCGGCGACGCCCATGCATCCTATTATCGGATTGGCGCCGCCAATCAGCTGCGGATCCATAATAACAATACAGTTCCGGACGATCCCGGGCGGACTGTGGAAATCCAGTGCGCCGCGGACCGTATTGTATCCATCAAGGACGCAGCGAACCAGACGCCGATGGAGCGTTTCGCGCTTAAGCCCATGATGCTCAGCAATGCAATTGACGAGAATCGCGAAAAACGCAGGTTCGTCGCATACCGGGATTTGCCCCCGGTCCTGGTTAACGCGGTGCTCGCCGCGGAAGACAGGCGTTTTTTCAGCCACGGAGGCATCGATCCGATTCGCATTATCAAAGCTTTGATCGTGAACGCCCGTGAAGGGGAGACCACTCAGGGGGCCAGCACGCTGACCCAGCAGTTTGTAAAAAATTATTTTCTGACGCCCGAGCGCACCTGGCGCCGCAAGCTTTCCGATGCCTATATGTCGATTCTGCTGGAAAGAAGGCTTTCAAAAGAGAAGATTTTTGAGCTTTACAGCAATGAGGTCTATCTCGGCCAGGGAGGATCCTTCAGCATTGTCGGATTCGGAGAAGCCGCCAACGCATTTTTTGACAAGAGCGTAAGAGACCTGACGCTGGAAGAATCCGCGATGATCGCCGGGATTATCACAGCGCCCAACCGCTATACACCCTTGCGCTATCGGGACAGGGCGCTGGCGCGGCGAAATCTGGTCCTGGATCGGATGGCGGAGTACGGCATGATATCGGCCCGGGAATGCGCGGCTGCCAAATCCAAACCGCTCTCGGTCAAAACCTTTTCAGTTTTGAACTATTCGGATGCACCGTATTTTGTGGATTACGTCCAGAATATGTTGACGGAAAAGTATGGAGACTCGGAGCTGGCGCTTTCCAAATACAAAATATACACAACACTGGATGCCGATCTTCAACAGGCTGCCTTCGAGTCGATCCAGCATGGGATAAAAGAGCTTGACGACTATTTCTCCAAACGCAAGCAGCCGGTCCCTCCCGGAACCGTGCAAGCCAGTCTCATAGCCGTCGATCCGAAGAACGGCCACATCCTGGCCATGGTCGGCGGCCGGGATTACGGCTCCAGCCAGTTCAACCGGATAACGCAATCCAAAAGGCAGCCCGGCAGCATTTTCAAGCCATTCGTGTATGCCGCAGCGCTGGAGACAGCCTACGGCAATACGCCGCCTCTGACAGCCGTTTCGTCCATTCTCGACCAGCCAACGCAATTTACTTTCGATGATCTGGAATATGAGCCGAAAAACTTCCAGGAGGAATATCTGGGCCAGGTAACAATGCGGCAGGCAATCACAAAATCACTTAACGTTGCGACCATCAAGCTCGCGGAAAAGGTCGGATACGGCAAAATAACCGAGCTGGCCCGGCGCCTGGGACTCAATGAGAAAATCAAGCCCTACCCGGCCATGGCGATTGGAAGCTTTGAAATCACGCCGCTCGAAATGGTGCGAGCGTACACGGCATTCGCGAATGGAGGACTGTTATCAGACCTGACGCCGGTGCTCCGGATTCATGATGACAACGCCAATCCGGTGTTTGTCGCCGAGTCGAAGCCTAAACAGGTATTGACGCCGGAGCTTGCCTTCCTGGTCACATCTCTCCTGCAGTCCGTAATCGACCATGGAACCGGATATGGGGCCCGCGAACGCGGCTTTACGCTTCCGGCCGCGGGCAAGACCGGCACTTCGCACGACGGATGGTTTGCCGGCTATACACCGGACTTGCTCTGCATCGTCTGGGTCGGATTTGATGATAACCGCGAACTGGTTCTGGCCGGATCCCAATCGGCTTTGCCCATATGGACCGAATTCATGAAGAAGGCTCATCATCTGCGGCCGCTGAAGGGCGAGAATTTTGCGATTCCTGAAGGCATAGTGCAGGCTGAAGTGGACCCGACCACGGGAATGCTGGCGACTGAGCGTTGCCTCCAGAAAGAGATGGAATATTTCATCAAGGGCACGGAACCTGTGCTGAAATGCTACGGGAACAGCTATGCGCATGCCGTCAGCGGCGGCGGCCCCGTAAGCATCTATGCAACACCTTCTAAAGTAGCGCCGCCCGAGGCCGATAACAAAAATGAGCCCCCGACAGAATCCCAACCCAGGCCGTGCACCGCCAGGACAGGCAGCGACTAGTTTTCATCCCTATCTACAGGCCCGGGCAAGGGATCCGATCCGGGGCAGTCATTTGAATGGGCCGCCGTGATCACGGGTCGACCGGAGGTTCAGACCCAAGGCGCCGATTTTGCACGGAATGCACTGACGCAATGGTGGGCCTATTCAGCGGAAAGCCTCTCCGGGAAACTATCCGATTTTCCCGAGCCCTTCCGAACAACGCGCTTTCGCAAAGAGATTCGGTTTATCGAAGCCCCGCTGACGGCGCTTAAGCCGGCATTCGACAGTCTGCGGATCGGGGAATCTTCCTTCTTTGAAGCGATGGATCATGTGGTACGCACTTTTGCACGAGACAAGGAGCGGCTTCTGCGGTGGAAGGAAGGATTGAAGAGCTTGGCGGCCCTGATTTCCTGGCTGCCGGCATTTATGAAGGCGCTGAACTATGTGACGGCGGCGCTTCCTCTGGGGCGCCAAGAAATTCAACGTTCCCGGACCGACCAGATCCATGCCATCCAGGAATCCTACCGCTTTCTGGAACCTCGGGTCCGCATCGAATTCGAAACCAAATTTCTGGAATTCAAGAAAAGCTACGCCACCGCGTACTATTTCCTCCATGAAGACGCGCTCCATATTGTCGGAGGCCTGAAAAAGGATGCAATCAGACTTGATCCGGCGCTCTTGCGCAACCTGGATCTGCTTTCCAGTCTTCCGCATATGGACAAGAGTTATCTGAACCGCGTAAAACTGCTGGCCCGATGGGTGCAGCGGAACCAGTGCAACCTGCCGGTCCGGCAGATTCTGGAACGCTATCCGCGCTGCTACTGCAACTTCAACCCAACCAGCCTTCAGCAGCCCGCAGATTCCGTGGCCTACATAAACAGCGTTGTCCGCGACGGCATTGAATCGCTTCGCGCCTCGCTTCGCAGGTGCGCATCTCTGATAACATCCGAGCTCAAAGCCCAAAACGCCGACGATTCCGTGCAGCAATCCGTCGCTCTTCTGCTGGGCGACGGGCCCATGATGCCTCTGAAACCGCCGACATTAAAAATCCTGAACCGGGTTATCAACAAGTATCCCAACGAATTTCTCGCCTTGATGCGGAAGAAGTAGACCTGCAGGAGGCGCCGCGGAGGCTTACGGATTTTTGTACCCCTGTGGGAATCCGCGGCTTCACTCTTTTATTTTTTGCGGAGAAAAAACTCGGCGATGGAGCGCACCACATGGCTTCGCTGTCCCTCGGAAAGCTCCGGATAGACCGGCAGCGCCAGAACCTCCTTTGAAGCGGCGTGCGATTGCGGCAGGTCCAGCGAGCCATAGCTGAGATATCGGAAGCATTCCTGTTCGTGCAGCGAAACCGGGTAATACACCGCAGTGCCAATGCCGGCGGCCTTCAGGAAAGCCTGCAGCTCGTCGCGCTTATTGCAGCGAATGACATACTGGTGAAAAATATGAGAACGTTCCGGCAGAACAGCGGGCGGCGTTATGTAAGAGAGAAGCCCGGCCTCCTCAAATCTCTTCGTATAATCGGCTGCGTTTCTTCCGCGCGCCTCGGACCAGGCTTGGAGATAAGGAAGCTTTGCGCGCAACACCGCAGCCTGAATCTCATCCAGACGGCTGTTGAATCCGACGATGGAATGATGGTAGCCGGCCTGAGCACCGTGCGTTCGAAGCAGGCGAACGCGGTCCGCCAGCTGCTTGTTGCCGGTGACAACCATCCCGCCATCTCCGGCGCCTCCAAGGTTTTTAGACGGGAAGAAGCTGAAACAGCCAAGGTCTCCAAGAGAGCCGGCCTTCCGATCCTTATAAACAGCACCGATAGCCTGGCAGGCATCCTCCACAACAGCGACATTGTAATGCCTGGCCGTTGCGACAATTTCATCCATGTCGGCGCATTGGCCGTACAGATGGACAGGCAAAACGGCTTTAACCGCGGTGTTTGAGGGTTTGTGGATGGTCTTTTTCGCGGAGGCGCTGTAGGTGCATTCCTGCGAGAAAAAGTGCGCCAATCGCTTCGGATCCATTTCATATCCGGCAGGTTCGATGTCGATAAAAATCGGGCGCGCGCCAAGATTGACGATGGCGCCCGCAGTCGCGAAAAACGTAAAGGGAACCGTGACCACAGAATCCCCCGGCCCGACGCCAAGGGCCTTAAGAGAAAGAAGAAGCGCATCCGTGCCGGAGGCGACGCCCACAGCGTAAGGAACACCGCAGAGCCTGGCAATCTCCTCTTCCAATGCAGATACCTGCTCTCCAAGAACAAAACGCTGGCTTTCGAATACACTATCCACTGCGGCGCGAACCTTGTCTTTGATCGTCGCATACTGCGCTTGCAGATCGAGTAATGGTACGTTCATCAAGTGCCTCCGGGATCGGATGATATCACAAAATCCGGCCCGCTCGAGGGTGCACAAAGATTGGTTATTTCCATTCAACAGGCAGCCATCACCAATAGCCAGGAAGCATTTATTGAACCTGCAATTTCGATCGGAAGTATTCGATGGTTCGTCCCAGCCCTTCCTCCAGACTGATTTTCGGACTCCAGTCCAGCAGGTGTCTGGCGCGTTCAATATCGGGACGGCGGACTTTGGGATCATCTTCCGGCAGCGGCTCAAACGTAATCCTGCTGCTGGAGCCGCTGAGTTTGATAACTTTTTCCGCGATTTCCAGGACGGTAATCTCTTGGGGATTTCCGATATTTACAGGGAAATGCACATCCTCCGAAGCCGTCGCCATCAGAAGCCTGACCAATCCCTCGATCTCATCCTCCACATAGCATAAACTGAGGGATTGATCGGCTGTGCCTTAGACTGTTAGGGGCTCGCCGCGGAGGGCCTGAACAATAAAGTTGGACACGACCCGCCCGTCGTGCGGACGCATGCGGGGTCCGTAGGTATTGAAGATGCGGGCAATACGCGTATCCACGCCGTGGTAGCGGTGGTAGGCCATCACCAGCGCTTCGGCAAACCGCTTCGCTTCATCATACACTCCGCGCAACCCGATGGGGTTGACGTTCCCCCAGTACGTTTCCGGCTGCGGATTCACCAGGGGATCGCCGTACGTTTCCGAGGTGCTTGCCATAAGGAACCGCGCGGATGCGTGCTTTGCCAATCCGATGGTCTTGTGCGTTCCGAGGGCGCCGACCTTCAAGGTCTGGATCGGAAGCTCGAGATAATCCCGGGGACTGGCAGGAGAGGCGAAATGCATCACCGCATCAATCGGCCGGCTGATAAAGATATATTCGGTGACGTCATGTTTATAAAAGCGGAAGTCCTCCCTTCCCATCAGGTGGGCAATGTTATCCACGCTGCCCGTGAGCAGGTTGTCGAGGCATATGACTTCATTCCCCAGGCTTAAAAGGCGGTCGCATAAATGGCTGCCCAGAAATCCCGCTCCTCCGGTAATCACGATTCTCATGGCGCTCTCCTGTTGGTTGTTAGTCCCCAATAATAGAGCATGGAGGGGCAGAGGGGCAAAGGAGTACACAGCAGCGATTGGATTGCCTGCATATTCTGGTAGCGATTCCTCGCGCTCCGAGTGTTTGCGGATCGTCTCGAACATGGTGAGGCCGGCCCGGATCTTCTCAGCATCTCATTCAAAGCCGCATGAGTGAATGACCCAGCATAAAAGCGAGCCGATTACTAGCGGCTGTTATGCGAAATGGCTGGCGAATCAAGCGCCAGACTGGAACGCATCGAACATTATCTCGCGAGGGTTGGCCGGATTTTGTTTTCGCATTCCATGACGCAGACGAAATCGGGCCTCGCATGCTTGCACGCATCGCTAAAAAGACAGGGCTTCGGGCTGAAGATCTTTAGCATTCCTTTGGCTTAGCATTATGACATTGCGGTATAACCATCGTTACCTTCTTTAATTCAAGCATGCTGGGATGAACATAGGATTTCATTTGTCCCCGGCATCCTGGAAGCGTAGATTGCCGTAGGATGCAGGATCGTAGACAGCATTTAACCTTTTGGCGTTATCTCCGCGAAAGGGACATCAGGACAATAATCTCCGCAACCCCGTTCTCAAGCAATGGGCGAAGGCTGCTTTTCTCTGCAGGTAGGTTCACTTCTTCTCGAATCGCGGGTTGCGGCTGAAGCGCGCCTGATTCGGGTCAAGTACGACGAAAGCATTCTGCAGTTCCAAAGCATGCTTTTCTGCAAGCCAGACTACTGTACTTGGAAGAGTTGATCGCGCATTTCCCGGATACCGTATCAAGACTACGCCGGCAGAATCCGCATGGCTGACGAAAACCAACCATCCGAAGTCCTTGTCTTCGGTAAGCAAAACACGGTTCTCTGTATGTGAAAGCTTGATGACGTCAATGTCCTTTGATCTGGGCATTGTTTCGCAGACTGCTAAAACGTCGAAGCCTGCATTGCGGAAAGCCCGAACAACCGCGAAGTCACACTCCTCATCGGCCATGAATCGGAGCTCAGGCGTGCTCATGAGGCAGGCCTTAAAACTATCTTCTCATGTGAGAGTGTATCCGCTGCGTAAGCTAGGGCGGCTTTAATATCGGGTTCGCTCAGCCGTGGATATGCATCCAAAAGGTCGGTTTCCGTTAATCCTTCGGCGAGTTTTCGAAGAATCAGTTCGACCGGAATGCGGGTTCCCCGGATTACAGGTTTGCCTAGCATCACCTCCGGATCGATTTCGATGCGGTCGATTGTCATCCTCCTGCCTCCTCAACCTTGATTCTAGCAAATGCCAGCCCGTTTAAGGACTTAGCCTTAGGGATCTGCAAAATATATCACAGTTGTCGGTCCAAGCAGGCTAGTCTCGATTCAAGGCTTTCAAGGAGGACCGAAATAGACATTTCTCCAAATCGGGGGAATGTATACGCCCTAGTAATTTTCGAGATATAGCCCTCAGTTCCATGAGACCGTTGAGATGTAAACTATTTTGGTGGCTCGAAATTGACTGGGTCTTCTTTGATAAGGGGGCGACTGACGATGGAGAGGCAAATATGAAAGGAATCCCTGGGACGTTGCTCAATCAATCTGTCACAAAGCGGCTACTCCGCGCCCGCCTTTCCCTTTGATCCTTTATTCCTTTACCCCCTCCGTCCCTCGTCTCACTTCGCAATAGCCCGGAAATACTCCTCCACCAGCTTTCGAAAACTGCCGGGGACTTCATTGTCTTCGGCGGAGAAGTTTTGGTCTTCAGGGATGAGCTGCCGGAGGTTTCGCGCAAGATCCAATTCTATTTTCCGCATAGAATCAATGGCCATTCTCAGTCGCGCGATCTGCTCCGGATTATTGAAATCACCGGATCTGCCCGCACGGCGCAGAGACTGGATTACAGTTACCAAGTTGTTCCTGTAGATCGGATTGCTTTCCAGTAGGCGCTGCAGATCCAGCGCATCGGACAGGCGCTGCTCCAGTTCTCTCCCAAGCTGGCGCGCTTCTTCGTTCCCGTAGCGACCGAGCCCCGCCGGCGGCACCGAGGAGTTGGCCGAAGGTTCACGCAATTCCTGGGGGCCCGGCCTGCCATTCTCCCTGTCCGGACGGGACCCGCGCGGCAGAGCACTCATGCGCTGCTGCATGGATTCCAGGCCTTCGGCAAGTTGGCGCGCTCTATCCGCGGCCTCTTCCGTAGCAGCTTCCGTCGATTCTCCCAGGCTGCTTTGCGCGGATTCCAGCTGCTCACTCACATCTTCGAGCCCGCTCCGGATGTACGCCTCGCGCTGCTTCTGGTATTCGTAAGCGCCCTCCTCAAGCATGGCTATGCCTCCCAAAATCCGCTCCCGGAGTCTTTTGTCCTGTATGGTCGCCGCAGCCTCGTTGAGTTTTCTGCTGGTTGTTTTCTGTTCTTTGCGTGTCTGGCGGGAGAGGTCTTGTATCCGGCTTTCCAGGCTCCTGAGCCGATCGGCCAATGCCTGCTTCCGGGCAACAATCCGTTCCAGATCCGGGCTGCTTTTTTCCGAAGCTTTTTCAGACGTTTCGTCCCGCATCCGCTTCTCCAGCTCCGACTGGATGCGATTCTGCTCCGCGACCAGATCCCTTGACTCCTGAACCGCCTGCGCCAGGCCTTGCCGCACTCCGGTTTCCCGGCCTCGCGAGAGATTCCGCGCCGCTTCGTTGAGCTGCTGCAGCGCGCGGGCGCCCTGGGCGAGGCCCGCAGAGTCTTTGCCGCCCTGTTCCTCCCTGAGCGCCCGCTTCATTTCCTCGATCGCAGCCTGAAGCCGGCTGCCGGCTTCATTCAGCTGTGGAGAGCTTCGCTCCCTGGACAGGCGCTGCAACTGCCGCCGCAGTTGTTCCGCCTGCTCCATCAACTGCCGCTGCCCCTGATTGCTGCCCCCGCGGCTCGAAGCGGACGGATTCTGCCCCTGCTGCGCAAGCATGCGGTTCCTTGCGTTCAGCTGTTGCTGCCGCTGCGCCAGTTCTTTCAGCCGCTGCAGCGCTTCATCGACCTGCTGGTCCCGTGCCTGCTGTTCGCCGCTCTGAATAGTTTCATACTGATTTTTGAGCTTGTTCAATTCCAGCTCAAACAGATCCGCCAAGTCCTCGGCATCCGCCTGCGAACCGCCTCCGGATCCGCTCTGCATCCCGAAAGACACCTGGATCTCGCGAAACAGGCTTTCCGCACGAAGAAGCTGTTGCAACGCTTTCTGTTCGGGCGGCAGTGCGGCGTCCGGCTTTTGTGCGCCAAGGTCGGCGGCCGCTTTTCCCATTTCGCCAATAGCGTTGCTGAGGTGTTCCGATAATTTCTGAAAATCTTCGTTCAGTTCTGCCGCACCGCGGCGCTTCAGGCGATCCACGACTCCCTGCGCCTGCGCCTGGAGCCTGCTTTGCACAAGGGCCAGAGCAGCCAAGCCGTCAACGTATTCCTTCTGCGGCATACGCGTTTTCTCGCGCACCAGCTTGAAGGTTGCGCCGACGATATCCTTCTGCTGCCGGCTGAGGGCCTCCTGCACCTCGTCCCCCTGATTGCCGCTGGATGGAGCGCCGGCCTGATTTTGGACATATTTCTGTTCAAAGGGACGGATCTGGATGAAGTAGATTTCGGAGCTTGCGGTCCCCGGACCGGTTACGCTGTTATTGTCGAGCGCCTTGCCATAGTAGGAAATCACATCGCCGGGTTGCAGTCCGAATTCTTCGAGGAAAAAGGTGTACGTTCCGGTAACGGAAAGCGCAGCCGCCTTTGCTTCATGCAGACGGATGCTCTTCTCCGGGGCCCCGTTGACAGAGTAGCACAGTTCAAGCCTGCTTATTCCAATGTCATCTTCGGCCCGGATCTCCGCGAAGACTTCCTCCACGTTTGTCGCGCGCACGTCCCGCATCGGTCTCGTGATGGTAATCTGGGGGACCGCGTCGTCAACCGCCTCCATTGTATACTCGGGAGACGCCGCGTAGTTCTCCCCTCCCTTCTCTGCAGCCTGAATGACATACGAACCCGACCGTTGAAGCGTAAAGCTTCCGGCGAATTCCTGAGCGCCTGCGGGGGACAGTTCTATCTCCGACTGGTCGTCGAAATGCAAAAACGCCGACTCGACAGACTTGGTGAAGCGGATGCGGAAATCAATCCTGGTCCCCTTTAATGCCGAAATATCCCCCTCGTTTTCGACCACCTGCATTTGCATTCGGGTATAGGCGGGGAATTTGTAAGTAAGCGTCATCCTTTCCACCCGGGCCCGGTCCCTGACAAGGATGGAGTGAACAGGAGAGCGGATCCCCTCCGATTCCGCGTAGTACTGCAGAGGAGCGGAGATATCCAGAAGCAGATATCGGAAGCCGCTTCCCCGCGCTTCCGGGTCCATCGGCTGATCCTTCCATTCGCCGGCCGCTCCGGGACGCAGGTATAAACGCACATCCGGAGAATCAAATCCCACCAACCGGGCGCGGATTTCCTGATCCGAGCCTCTGGCGATTTCAATATCACCGGGATACAGAGTTATCGCCAGAGCGCCGCCTCCCGAAGCCTCGGTCCATGGAGCATACAACTGTTGAAATCCGTAAGGAAAGAAGGACGGACCCAGTGTGAAGAAAGAAAGAAGGGCGAGACAGCCGGCGGTTCCAAGCACGCCGAAAGAGATCAGGCGGTCGCGGTTCATGAACACGGAGACATCCACACGACGGCAGGAATCCAACGCATCCTGAATCAGCAGGTCGATCATGCCTGAAGCTTCGGATTTTCTCCCCCCATATTCGATCGCCGTCACAAGGCGGTCTTGCAGATGCGGGTAACGCTCTTCGATGAACTGAGCAATCTGCACATCGCTCATGCTACGGCGCAGCGGCGCAAAGAGAAAACGCCAGGCGACAGCGAAAACGGCGCCCGCCGTACACACGCGGATGACCCAGACGGCCGGAGATCTGAATCCGGAGAAATGGGCGAGCCAGACTCCTGCAAGAAGAATCACGGCAAGGGAGGACATCAGGATCGCAATACCCTTAACGAAAGCAAGAGTACGCCGTTTCCTTCTCACCTGTCGAACTCTGGATAAAAGATCTTCATAGGGACTCATAGGCTTAGGATCCTCGCCTTGCAGAGGACGACGGCCCGTCCAAGGCGCCTGTATTCAATTGTAAATCTTCTTTGGCAAATCGAAAATTCGACACATAGGATTCCGCCGCCAGAAACAAAGCGGCCGCGGCCAGAAAAAACGCCCAGAGATTCCTGCCCTGTTCCTGCTCTTCAGGCGGGAGCGGTTCTCCTTCAAGATAAGCAGCCGCATTGGGCAGGGTCCAACCCGCAACCATTTCTTCCGCATTGCCGGGGGAAAGGTCCGATTCTCTCGGCAGGATGTTGGAGGGAACAAACGTCTTAAGCCCCATGCTTCTTATCTCATAGAAACCGGCCCGTTCAAGGACAGTTAAATCGGAGTCGGAAACCACGCGGTTCTTCTGCGGATCGAGTATTACAACCGTCTCATTCACGTCCAGGTCCCTTTCAGGCCGGCTCCAGGCCAAAGCCCGCAGCCACTCTCTTGGGTGTATCCAGTCCCCCACATTCTGCCAGTTCCGCTGTTCTCTAAAATGTTCCAGGTAACGAAGCATTTGCTGCCAGAAGGGCGCATAGACAGCTTTGAGAGGGAGGTCATTGAGCGCGGTATCCGCCGAGGAGGTGAAGAGCAGCACGCGCCCCTTGCCGTAGGCGGCGGAGACAAGGGCGTTATCTCCGTCATCATAGCGGGCGATCCACTCCGCACCTTCACCAATGGATAGCTTCACGTGGGAAAAGAACCGCGCGCCCGCGAAAGTCCCCGAATGCGGACGGCTGAAGGGCTTAAAAATCGGATGATCCATCCGGATATCCGTCATCAGATTGTATTGTTCCGCGGGCCGGTTTCTGCCGGCGCGCGCCCTGCCCGCCGCTTCATTCACCCGCACAGGGAGCCAGGAACCGAATGTACGCTTGAAGTATTCGGCCTGAACCGAATCGCCCAAAACAAGAACGAGGCCGCCGCCGCTTGCAACAAAGTTGCGGACCTGCTGCTGCACCGCGCTAGTCCCGCCCGGCAGGTTGTTCCAGATGACCAGTTGTGCGGAAGCCTTGATATTCTGCGGCGCGACGACTTCCGTACGGTACGGCGACAGCGTGCCCGCCTCCAACGCCTTTGTCAGGAAAAAGGCCGGAGACCGCGGGCCGCGCTTTGTCGGATCTTCGACTATCAGCACCGGCGTCTTCCCGCGGGCGTCCAGGGAAAGATAAAACCGGTTATCCTGTTCCAGGTGAGGGTCCTCGATTTCAATATACATTGTGTGCGGTCCCAAACCGAGGCCGGGCAGCAGGAATTCCAGTGCCTGCGTTTCTCCTCCGGCGATATCCACACGCTTTTCTGAAACAGCCCGGCCGTCCACAAAAAGGGTTGCCGGAATATTCCCGCGGTGCCGTTTGCCGAAATTCGCTATCGATGCCTTCACGGCATAGCCGCCGGATTCCAGCTCCGCGATGCTCCCGTCGCGGATTGCAAGGTTCGTGAAATCTTCGGACCCGAGGTCAATGGCTTTGAGTTCAAGGCCCGCGCCCAGGCGAAATTCCTGCTCTTCCGACGAAAACCCGCTTTTTTGGAAATCCGAAATCAGGTAGAGGATGCGCTTCCCCGTTCCGGCATCCCGAGCAAGCTTCGCGGCCGCGCTTAGAGCCTGGCCGTATCGCGTCGCGCGGTCGCTCAGGTCAATGCCCGTTCTAATCTCATTCTGCGCGCCGGCCGCGTCCTCGGAAAGCGGCGCGCGTACGAAGACCGTATCCGAAAATTCAAGCACGGCGCACCGGTCCCCCGCCTCCATTTTTCGCAGTATATCAGCGGCTGCTTTTTTGGCCCGATCCAGCCTGTTCTCATACGCCATGCTCATGGAATTATCCAGAAGGATGATATGAGCCGCTGTGCGCTTTTGCGCCGCAGAGGAAGCCCGATCCTCGCGCAGGTAGGGGCGCATGAAGGCGAGGACCGCCAAAGCCAGCGCGAGAATTCTCAGAAGCAGCAACAGCAGGTGCCGCAGCCTCTGATACCGGATGGTTTTTCTGCTTATCCTGCGCAGAAACATCAGCGACGGGAAGTCAATCCGTTTCGCATGCTCCCGCCGGACCAGATGCAGCAGTATGGGAACCGCCGCCGCCAGCCCGCCCAGGGCAAATAATGGATTCAGGAAACTCATAAACACCCAAGCAAAGTACGCATTACGAATGACGAATTACGAATTTAAAAACACGTCTTTATCAAAGGAGAGGCCGCTGTCATGCCGTATTTTTTAATTCGTAATTCGTAATTCGTAATTCGTCATTCGTAATTCGTAATTCGTAATTCAGTACATTTGTTGCCGACGGGCCAGGTAGCCGAACAGAGCATGGTCCAGAGGCTGAGACGTTTCGATGGACGCAAAATCCATCCGGTCCTTTCGGCATTCCTTCTCATAGCGCTCTATCTGGGATTGGAGAA